>JABJPZ010000263.1 GCA_018663635.1 Crocinitomicaceae bacterium | reverse complement strand
GTTAGTGGCTTGCTAATGAAACAAAGTAGTAAGCCAATGCATATCGTAATTAATCCCATCATCATGTAAACGCTAGAGTAGATGTTCCAGTACATGTGTGAAGCAATTGTTGAGTAATTCTTGTCGAAGATGTTCATGGCTGATTTTGACCCTTTAAATAAGTAATTGTCCTTACTTGAGTCAAAGTTATCGTTACCAATGTTTTTTCTGTCGATGATGCTAATTACTTTGCCGTGCATGGCATTTAATCCATCTCCGGTTCCGACAATTCCTGCACTAAAACTACTTTCCACTTCGGCATATTTGCTTCCATTATTCATGCTTTCAGTTGAAGATATTACTGTGCTAATTGATTTTACAAGACCTTCAACAGCACCTGCATAATTAGCAGTAAGCTGACTCCACAATAATTTCTTACCACTGTAAGATGCTGTATCTTGAATTAATGGAAAGATATCTTGATGAATTGCCTTAAATGTGGGAAAGATATCTGCGGTCATTGCTGACATCTCTACCGGTAATTTAGCAACCGTGGAATCTTCTCCAACAAAACCTTCAGCGCTTTCAAAGGCTGTAGTTGCAACTGATAAAACTTGACAAACAGAATCAATTTTAAGTGCATTAGATTCTATTTGAGCAATGTACTCGGTTCTTGTAGGTTCTTTGTCAGTACCGCTGCCACCACCATGACCTTCAGAACCAGTTGCCATGGCAATTACTGCTGCAGCATAATTCGCAAATGCAAAAGATAGAAACCAACCTCCCATGGCCGTTCCTGTCATTTTCTTCGGGGCAAGCTTGGTTACCATTGAAAGGCCAATAGGAGATAAAAATAACTCACCTGTAGTATGTAGCAAATACAAGATTGCTAATGTCCAAAGTGGTACTAAATAGGCCTCACTCAAAAACATTCCTCCCAAAAGAACAACTAAATATCCCAATCCAAGTTGAATAATCCCCAATCCAAATTTCATAGCTATACTTGGATTGATTTTTCTTTGCTGCAGTTTAATCCACATGATAGAAAAGATGGAACCAAATAATATAATATATAACGGGTTGAAAAATTGAGTAGTAGCATCACTCATTTCCCATCCTCCGATCATTCTATCTACATTTCGTCTTGCAAAAAGTGTTAGCGAAGTGCCCGCTTGTTCGAAACAAGCCCAAAATGCAATATTGAAAATGAATATAATGATCATGGCTATCATTCGATGCAGCCAAACCTGCTTTCCTTCAACAGCCTGCTCTCCTGATTTATCTTCTTTGTAGGCTGCACTTAACAAGTTATAAATGACATAAGCGCCTACCACCGCCAATAGATAGGGCATAATTTGATTGAACTGAATCAACATGTAAAGTACAGGAATTAAAGCCAGAGATAAAATATAAATAACACTCTTTTGACTTAGTGGCCCAAGTACCTTGCTTTTTAACTTTTCAGGGTTTGGAGCTGCTGCAACATCTTGATATAGATTCTTGCCAAAAACAAAAATAAGTGTTCCGATAATCATACCGATACCAGCTAAAGCAAACCCGTATTCGTATCCTAATTTTCTTCCAATCTCTACACATACGGTAGTTGCCAAGAGCGCTCCAATATTAATCCCGATATAAAATATAGTAAACCCAGAATCCCTTCTTGCATCACCGTCTTTGTATAGTTTCCCAACTATACTAGAAATATTTGCTTTGAAATAGCCGTTACCAACAATAATGCCGGCCATACCTAAGTAAAGCCAAAAATCAGTTTGGCCTAATAGCATAAACTCGCCGATGGCCATTAAGATACCGCCTAATATGACGGAATTTTTATATCCCAAAAATTTATCGGCTATTTTCCCACCTAAAACAGGGGCCATATAAACTAAGGCCGTGTATGTTCCATAAATGGCAAAAGCTTCAGTGTCTCCTTTTAAGAAAACATCTATCAGGAATACGGTAAGTAATCCACGCATCCCATAATAGCAGAACCGTTCCCACATTTCTGCGAAAAACAGCACGAATAATCCCTTAGGATGACCTAAAAATTGTTTTTGACTTCCGGCTAATTCAGTTGAACTCATAGAATTTAATTTGACGATTTTATGGGTTCGAATGTACTATATTTTTTTTGAATGAATCTTAAAACTAAAATCACTTCTCGTTGAAAAATGTCTTTTTATCTTCAGATTATTGAAGTCTATATAAAATATCGGAAATGACAATTAAATAATATAAATTTAGCGTCGCTTTTAAAAGACTATGAAACAGATTTATATACTATTGGTTATTTCTTTGGGGGTTTCAACTTTTTCTTGTTCAGGATCAGTCGAAAGAAATGTAGAGACAGAAGAATTGGTTACAGACTCATCTCACGTTGTAACAGAAGCATTGGTTATTGATGAACATACGCTGTCTAATTACAAGGATGTTGTTGTTAGCCACTGTCATTTGAGTTTGGATGTGGATTTCGAAAATGAGGTATTAAAAGGTTCTGTATTGCATACTTTGAAAAATGTTTCTGGGGCAGAAGTGGTCATTTTTGATACTAAAAACTTAAACATCAAATCTGTTTTAGTAGATGGAACAACTGCTCCTTTTGAGTTAGGCAATTATGATGAGCTATTAGGTACACCGCTACAAATTACCATTAACAAGGATGTAAATACGGTTGAAATATTTTATGAAACAACAGAAGGTGCTGAAGCATTGGACTGGGTTAATCCAAAATTAACAGCAGGAAAAGAAAACCCTTATGTTTTTACACAAGGGCAATCTATCTTTACAAGAACCTGGGTGCCAATAATGGATACACCTGGTTTAAGAATAACTTATTCTGCAGACATTACTGTTCCCCCCAACTTACTAGCCGTTATGAGTGCTGATAATCCTACGGAAAAAAATGATCAAGGAAAATATCATTTTGAAATGTCGCAGCCTGTTCCTTGTTACCTGATGGCGCTGGCCGTTGGTAATTTGGAATTCGTACCCGTAGATGAGCGGACGGGTGTGTATACGGAACCTGAGATGATTGATGCTTGTGCTTTTGAATTTGCTGATATGGGAGAGATGGTTAAAAAAGCAGAAGGGCTCTATGGTCCATACCTTTGGGGGCGTTATGATATCATAGTATTACCACCAAGCTTTCCATTTGGAGGAATGGAAAATCCACGATTAACTTTTGCTACGCCAACAATTATTGCCGGAGACAGGTCGTTAGTTTCACTGGTGGCACATGAGCTAGCGCACAGCTGGAGTGGGAATCTAGTCACGAATTCTACTTGGAATGACTTCTGGTTGAATGAAGGATTCACGGTGTATTTTGAACGACGTATTATGGAAGACATGTATGGTAAAGATTACGCTGATATGTTGGCTATATTAGGTTATCAAGATTTGATTCGATCAATTGACGAAGAATCGGAAGCTGATCAAGCATTGAAACTAAAGTTAAATCGAAGGCATCCCGATGTTGGAATGACGGACATTGCCTATGAAAAAGGTTGTTTCTTCCTGAAAATGATTGAAGAGGCTTCTGGGAGAGAATTATTTGATTCATTTTTAAAAAATTATTTCTTGGAACACAAATTTCAGACTATTAATACAGAAGAGTTTGTCAATTACCTCAATGCAAAATTATTAGTTCCAAATAAGATAGCGGTGAACGTGGAAGAGTGGATATACGAATCAGGAGTACCCTCAAATTGTCCGGTTATAGAAAGTAAAAATTTCACAAGCGTTGAAGAACAGTTGGCTGCCTTCGGTACAGAAAACAATCTAGATGAGATTAATCCGTTGGATTGGTCTACACACGAATGGCTTCACTTTATTCGAAACATGCCTCCAGAGTTTAGTAATAAACAACTGGAAATAATTGACAGTCGATTTCAGCTAACACAATCTGGTAATTGTGAAATTGCTTGCGCATGGTTTGAAAAATCAATTCGTTGTAATTACGAGGCAGTTGATCAAAATTTAGAGAAATTTTTAGTTAGGGTAGGGCGTAGGAAATTTTTAACTCCCTTGTATCGTGCCCTTAAAGAAAGCAACCGTTTAGATAGGGCGTTTGAAATTTATGAGAAAGCCCGACCTAACTATCATCATGTATCTTCTCATACCATTGATGAGCTTTTGGGTTATTCAAAATCCTGACGATAATTATGTACAAATTGTGCTCCGAGGTCTAAACCTAAGCGATAGTCACTAATGATTTTATGTTTTGTAGTTGAATAACTGCTGGTAGCAAGTAGTTTTTCTGGAGCGATTTGAATAATCTTTACGTTATCTGGATTATTGTTGATGTAATCTATCGTATCATTATAGTACTGGTGATCGTTGGAAAATCGACGACTCAAACCAGGATTGTCTTTGTACCACATGCCACCAAACCATCCAAAATAGCTCCATTCCAGTTTTAAATCTGCCGGCATAGTTCGGATGATTACAATTTTTTCGGCTCCATTTTTAACGGCTCTTTGTGCAGGTATAGGATCGCTCCATCCACCATCCATGAGTTTCTTGTCTCCGAATTGGCAATAACCTTTTGTTAAAAAAGGTAAGGTAGAAGATGCTCTTAGCGCCTTAAGCCAAGTTCTTTCTGAAGGAGAAATATAAACAGCTTCACCGGTTGACATGTCTGTGGCAACGATTTCCACCTGATTTGTTTTACATGCTTCAAGTGCAGCAGCAATTTTTAAGGGGTAATTTTTAATTGCAAATTTTTCAAGATAGGCGAGATTTACATAGCCTTCTTTAGCAAACAACTGTTTTAGGCTGATGAATTTGTCGTCGGTAAAAAGGCTTGAAATAATGTTGTAAGTTGCTTTGTATTGGTTGGATAAATAATAAGATAGGCACATGGAACCTCCACTTACGCCAATATAAATATCGAAAGGATTGAAATTAGCAGCCATAAATGCATCCAAAACTCCCGAAGTAAAGATTGACTTTAATGCTCCTCCTTGGATTACCAATGCTGTTTTATCACCCATATTGATTTAATTAAACGGACTAAGAAATAAATTTGTTCCAGAAAATAGAACCATTTAAATGAATATCCGTTATATTCAATAATAATTAGGAATCAAATAATAATACAATATGACATTCGAGGAGAAACTTAGAGAGTTTTTTAAAACGCATGATCCAAGTAGGTTGCGATTTGCTGCGAAAATTGCTAAACGATTTCAAGGTAAAAGCACAGATGTAATGGCGGGCCTTGCAACGATTTATAACTCAGGTGGGCCGGGAAGTCAGATTGCTAAGTTGGAAAACAAACCGAAAAATGCTTTTGGTGATTTCCCTGCATCATTCGACGCAAACGAAGAGAAACCTAAGAATGATAATACAGATGATGCTCCAATAACTGAAAATACTGATTTTTCAGATAGTGGAATCGATGATCTAGACGACTAAACATCTTAGCTTGTATTCTTCACATTTATAATTTTTATTAACAAGGAATAATTTAGAACCCTTTTTTACGTTTTACTTAAAAAGCTGAAATGAGAAAAGTGCCGTTGTTACTTGTATTCATACTTACCCTTGTAATGGGATCTTGCGCTTCTAAGAAATGTGCTAAAAAATGCAATGGACAAAAAGGGGTGAAGACCAATATGGGAGTTATGTAAATCTCAGTAAGATTTCAATCATCTCAATTTATTAAAGTCAATTAGAGATTCTTTCTCGAATTAATGTGTTGTACGAATTAATAATCTATAATCCGTAAAAATCGGTTAGATATACTTAATTTTAAAACATGTTAAAACAACTTATTGCTACTGCCTTTTCATTTACACTTCTATTCGCGTCGAATCCTATTCATGCTCAAATTGCTGCATCAAATGCCTATTTGATTGGTAATTATGTTGAAATTGGATTAGACTCAGGAGGGTTTGAGGGCGCAGATACGCTGATGGGATCTGTCCCTGGGATACATTTTCGATCGAATTCTGGAAGCCTTTTTGGATTCGTTGCTGACCCCAATTACAGCGCATGGACGCAATTTAATGGGGATTATTTCACGCCTGGAAGTCCAGAAAATGGGTGGGGCATACAAATGAATGATAGCGTTAATTTATCTAATAACGCGGCAAATGCAGGTGTAAATGATTTTGTTGGCTCTTATCAAAATTATGTAGATAACGCTAATTGTTTATCTGTAGATTGGGAAGGACAGTCTGCCACAAGTGGCTATGATGTATCCATAAAATTACAGTACAAATTATTGAAAAATGAAACTTTTTACACGACTTCTGTGTGTATAGTAAACAACGGTCTGAGCGCAATAGACAGTTTATTTTACTATCGAAATGTAGATCCAGACAACAATGTTGAATTAAGTGGTGTTTATAGCACTCAAAATACCATTGTCAATGAATATTCTCCAAGCTGTCCACGAACATTGGTGTCTGGGAGTCAGACAACGCCTTGGTTTAGTTTTATTGGTTTAGGCGCTATTGATACCAATATTAGAGTTTCTTTTGGTGGTTTTGCAAATCGAAATGCGAAAGAGATTTGGTTTGCAAATACTGGAAGCACATCGTTAACAGGCACGGAAGATTCGACTGCATTTGCAGATGAGGCCATTTCTTTGGCTTATTTCGTTGAGTCTTTAAATTCGGGAGATTCTGTTGCCTTCGATTTTCTAACCATTTTAGACTCAAGTGCTATAGATGCAGCTTTTGCTAGTTTGTATGACGTGGGGCTTGACTCAACTGATTTATGCGCCCAAGGTAACATTGTAGATACAATGCACATTTATTGTCCGGGGAATACAGTGGATATTTCCATTCAAGGAGCAGATGTAAGCGCTTTTGATTGGACTTGGTCTCCAGCTACCGGATTGAACACAGTAACTGGAACAACAGTAACGGCAAATCCAATAGTATCAACGTTGTACACTGCTGTAGGAAGTACACCGGGTACATGTTCGAACTCCATTGCTAAACAGGTTTATATTGAAGTTTCATCTACGGGACCTGTAGCGTCTTGGACAGACCCTGGATATCAATGTGATTCGTTTGACCTCTCAGGCTTAAACATATACGATTTGAACGGCACTTTGAATGCGGAAATGACCTATCACTCCTCTATGCCAGATAGTGCTACTGATTTATCTGACACGACCGATTTAGGTATGATTTACCCTGGTGATAGTGTGTGGGTAATGATTGTGGATACTGCTAACCCAATTTGCTACAACGTTCAATTAATTGATATTAATTTTTCTCAACTAGAACTTCAAACGATTTCCGTGTTGCCGGCTTGCAATGGTTTTAGCGATGGTTCCATTGAGGTTATAGCCACAGGAGCGGGGCCTGGTGTTGTTTATGATATTGGTTTTATAACACAACCTACAGGCTGGTTTAGTCCATTAAGTATCGGGACGTACACAATTTTTTCTTATGACAATAGTGGTTGTAGCGATACCATTTTGGCTACAATTGTTCCTGCTCCAACAATAGAGCTGGATTCTGTTGTGATTCATTCACCTTTGTGTCCTGGAGCCATAGATGGGCAGCTAGAAATAATAGCGTCAGGAGGAACAGGCAACTTTGTTTATTCTAACAACGGAGGTGCGACCTTTCAAACATCGGGTTTCTTTGCTGGATTAGCTGCAGGCACACATAGTGTCCTAATTATGGATAGTATTGGTTGTCAATTTATAGTAGACACGGTCATTGCTGATCCTGACTCTATTCATTTAAGTGCGTCGGTTGTAGACGTTCTTCTTGGAGGCGATGGGGAGATTGATTTAACGATAACCGGCGGAATGCCAACTTATGTAATTGATTGGGACAATGATGGAGTGGGTGACTTTAATGATGATGAAGATTTAAGCGGGTTGATTGCCGGCACTTACTTCGTTACAGTAATAGATGCATATGGTTGCAGCAATACACTTTCTGTCGTAGTCGGCACCTCTACCAATCTATACGAGCAGAACAATCAAAAATTCATTGTTTATCCAAACCCCATTGAATCAATACTCTATGTTAAAAGTAGTAGTAATTTCAGTGGAAAATTTGTTCTTATTGATGCGTTAGGAAGACAAGTAGTGGAATCAAAATATGTTTCAAATCAAAGCTTGACAGAGATAGAAATGAATAAGCTGGAAACGGGAATCTACTTAATTATGCTTTGTAAAGAAAATGAAGTGATTTGGTCTCAGAAATTGGTAAAATGACAGATGGAAACACTCGTGGTTTTTACTAATTCGGTGCAATAAGATTTCCTTCTTTAAAAAGTTCCTCTTCAAATAGCTCACCATCTTCAAACCACAACCTGCAAAGACCTTCTTTTTTTCCTTTCAAATAAGACTCTTCGGTAGAAAGCTGGCCGTTTTCATGCCATTCTCTGCAAATTCCATTTTTTATTCCGTTGACATAGTTTCCTTCAAATTTGATTTTTCCAGAACGGTAAAAGCGTTTACATGGCCCATTAAGCAATCCTTGTTCGTAGGCGCATTCGCTCATTAAAGAGTCGTTGGTCCATTGCTTGTAAACAATTCCGTTTAGCGGTCTCATGGTATTTCTCAGGTAGATATAGGTGTCTCCAATCGTAACTACTTCGTGTTCCGTATACCTAGGGAGTTTCTTTTGGGGAACCACCACTTCCGTTGTCTGTTGTTCTGTAATACTGGTTTCAATTTGAGAATTACTACTAATTGCGGGCAAAATGAAAAGAAAGACAAGAAGATGTTTCATAAGACTGACGTGAAATTTTTACTAAGCTAAATTATTAAAATGGGCAAGCAATTATTTGATTGCTTATTCCTTGAATAGTTATTCATACCGTTTTGTTATCAGATAGGTTACATTAGGATGTAAATTAGAGTAGTCGGCAGAACCTTTTGTAGCCAAAACCTAATAACAGCAGGGATGATAATTAACATAAAAAAATCGGACATTCAAACTGAATTGAATGCCCGATTGCTAATTGCTATGAAATAATTACTATTGTTATTCTTTGATAAACTTGGATACTTTTCGATTGCCTGAGTTATCGATTATTTCAATGAAGTAAGCACCTGCGGATAAATCGGAAACATCAAGCTGAAATTTCCCGCTTTTAAAAGACAGGTGTCTTTTCTCGATTAAATGCCCGGTAACATCCATAATGTTGATGTCATTGTCTTCATTGATGTTGGCAAGAAATTCAATGTAGATAACATCCGAGGCAGGATTAGGATACACTTTCAGTTCCATATCGCTTTCTACTTCGATGGTCTGCATATTGGTTGCTAGTTCATCCAAATCAACATCATCTATATAGTAATTAGGGTGAAAGTGCGTTGATCTTAACAAAGCAATGGCTTCGTTTTGATGTTCACCCATAGTATAAGCGGTCGTTTCTAAAAAGGACACTTGACTTACCGTTAGGTCATTACCATTATCGGCAATATCAAGAGAGATCGAACAAAGTTCTTTGTATTGCTCTTGATCCAATGAAAGATTCGACGCACTGTTCAAAGCTATTCTGGCATTCATAAAATCGTGCTTAGAAGAGTAGTGCTGGTAGCGAATAAATGCGCTTTCCGTATCTGTGATGTCCGATGCAGCAATGAGTTCTTCCATGATAGAAGCCGTAGCATCTGTGTAGTTGCTCAATAAGAAGCTGATGAAATGATATTGTTCTTTAGAGGCGATCAACAATTCTTTGTAGTCGGATCTTAAAAAAGAGAAATCATTGTTTGCAAACAAGAACGACCTCAATTCTTCGGAGTTCTCGCAATTCAAGCTTGTATTGAGGTTTCCTTGCGACGGCATGTTGTAAATCTGAGTTCCGCAAGATGCTGTTGAATGGCTCGGATTGTTACTTGTTATTTGCACATCCGGATAAGAAATCAAAAACATTCCGAAGTTGTCTGCCACTTGAATAACACCTCCAATACTGGCAATGTCAACAGCAGAATTATCGTTGCTCCACAGTGTGTTCATACCTGGGTCACCAGCAGCGCCAATGTTTCCGGTATGTCCATTGCTATAGATGCCATGCATCGTGTAATTGTACAAGTAGTTATTTCTGATGTAGGGTATGTCGTTGGTTGTGCTTCCAGCGTTTTCTGCGGCAATGGCCGTTTTCGTGTCTTTTATACAATTGCCTGTAATTTGTGTTTTCAAATTTCCTTTTCTAACTCGAATACCATACTTGCCTGTACCCAATTCCATGGTAATGTCATTACAGGTAATGAAGTGTTCTGTTTCTGTAGATCCGATTATCGCTAGAATACCAGTATATAATCCCCGGGTAATTTCATTGTTGCTAACTTCCGCGCTGAATGTTCTGGATAATCGAATAGAATAATAGAACCCATCAATTGTGTTGGCTACAATAGAAACCCGATTCGATTTAGAAACATATATGGCATCTCTGAATACTTCCGAATTGCTGTTGTTTCTAAGCTCATTATTGCTCACAGTAATGTACGCTTCTTCTGAGTCAAAAATGGATATACCGGCTACTTGGCCACTTCCTGCAGCTTCCGTAAATTGTGCGTTAACCTCTATTTCATTGCCGTCTACAGAACTGTTTTTCGTTCCTTTAATTATTGTAATTGGATTCCTGTAGTTGGTAAATATATTTTTAGAAATTATTGTGGATGTGGTGCTACAATGCACACCATAAGATGCAATTAGGTCATCGTTTTTAGAATAAATAAATTCATTCTGCGAGATTTCACTGAGCATCAATGTATTCGAACACAATACACCGTAGGATAATCCTGTATCTGTATCTTCATAACAATTTGGATATCTGGGGTAAAAATCATCAATAACGAATCTGTTACCTGAAATCGGGTGATTAAACGATTTGTCTTTGGCTACATGCACGCCCACATTGCAATTCGAAAATAAATTTTCTGAAACCACACCGTCGGCACCTTTATTAAAATAGAGTGCTTTCTCTGCATTTTTAAAAGTACATTCATTTACAATGTGGTCGTTCCCATCACCGCTAAAATACAGTCCTCTCCATGATCCACCTACTTCGCAAGGTCTAAACACAGAATTGTTGGCTCTTAAAGATCCTTCATTGATAAAATCAATTCCTGCGCATTCGCCAAATACCAAATCTACGTTGGTTAAATCGAGTAGGGCATTATCTACAGTTACAATCACACCCGCTGGAATAAACCATTTGCCATCCCAAATCTCATCGGATGTAATGTGTGTATTCGTTGCCGTATTAAATGTTGAACTTGTACTGCTGCTATTGCCAAAATTGAATACGCTCTGTCCAGCAGGATAATTTGGCGTGGCAGCCGAAATTGCATTTTCAAAAGTAACACCGTTGCTGCCCACAATGTCGTATGTGCTATTTGCTTTAGCACAAAAGGATAAGGTTGTAGGACATTCTGTTAAATCAAAGATGCCATAAACAGAATTGTCTGTCTGGTCAATTATATTAACGGTTAAGGGCTCGCAAGAACAAAAATAATGGTTTGAAACCTCGAATGTTACATTGTCATAATCGATATCCTTGTAATCAAAGCCATCTATTTGGTCTGGCAAATACAATGCATAACCGTCTGTAGGTATGTTGGGATTGGCTGCAGTTGAAAGATCAACATTACCCGGCACCAGGTTTACCGGCATTGGATCGTTTGGATTTGGCAGAACGAACAGCTGCTCAGAATTGGTTTTAGTAAAATAGATATTTCCGTCATACGATAGTTGTATTCTGGATAAATTGTGGGTGCTGTAAAAGGCTGTCCTTAG
>JABJPZ010000027.1 GCA_018663635.1 Crocinitomicaceae bacterium | reverse complement strand
TAACGATATGACACTGGTATTAACGAAGTCTATGATGGACGGTGTAACGGCCATTGCTTTAGCCGCTGCATATGGCCGTGGTGTTTTATTTTCTGCTGTGCCTGTTTTTATTATTCAGGCCGGGATTGGTTTAGGCGCTAAATGGTTAGAGCCTTTCTTATCCGACAATTTGATCAATGAGCTAACGGCAGTAGGCGGCGTATTAATTGTTGGAATCGGAATTACAGTGATGGAAATCAAAAAAATTAAAGTAATTAACTTACTTCCTGCAATGTTATTTATTATTCCATTGTATCTAATTTCATGCGCCTTAGAAAACAACCAATCGACAAGTGCGTCAGAACTTCCAACAAAAGGAATGGTTGTTTCTGCTCACCCAGTTGCATCAAAAATTGGTTATGAAATTCTAAAGAATGGTGGAAATGCATTTGATGCTGCAGTCGGCGTTCAATTTGCACTAGCTGTTGTTTACCCAAGGGCTGGAAATATTGCAGGGGGCGGATTTGCTGTTTTTAGAGAAAGTGATGGAAATTGTGGAACGTTAGACTTTAGAGAAAAAGCCCCAAATATGGCTAAAAGAGACATGTATTTGGATGATAGTTCAAATGTTATTGAGGAACTATCTTCATTTGGTCATTTATCAGTAGGTGTTCCAGGCACTGTGGACGGCATGTGTCGATTGCATAACAAATTGGGACATTTGTCTTTTAATGAGGTAATACAACCCGCAATAAACATTGCTCGAAATGGTTTTATTCTGACAGAAAAAGAAGCGAAAAAATTAAATGCTTATCAGCTAGCTTTTATCCAAGCTAATTCGGAGAAAATACCCTTTATTAGAAATTCACCATGGATGGAAGGGGATTCAATTTTCTTACCAAAATTAGCAGAAACACTTATAGCCATAAGAGATCGCGGGAGAGAAGGATTTTACGATGGAAAAGTTTCCAATAGTATCATTGGTCAAATAGAAAAGGGGAAAGGCATTATTACAAAAAAGGATTTAGCGGATTACAAGTCCGTTTGGAGAGAGCCAATTACAGGAATGTATAAAGGATATAAGGTCATTACTATGTCTCCTCCATCCAGTGGTGGTATTGCATTGATGCAATTGCTAAGGGGGACTTGCAACTATGACATAGAGGGAATGGGTCACAATACCTCAGAGTCGATTCATGTGATGACAGAATTAGAAAGAAGGGTTTATGCCGACAGGGCTACACATTTGGGTGACCCGGAATTTGTGTCCGTGCCCATAAAAATGTTGTTAGACTCTAACTATATAGCTAGCCGAAACAGCTCAATTTCACTGCAAAATGCGACTTCTTCAGACAGTATTCGAGAGGGGTACGTAGAAAGAATTGAAAGTATGGAAACTACTCATTTTTCAATTGTAGATAAAAACAATAATGCAATAGCGATTACTACTACCTTAAATGGAAATTTTGGATCCAAGGTTTTCGTTAAAAATGGCGGCTTTTTTTTAAATAATGAAATGGATGATTTTAGCGCAAAACCCAACGTTCCGAATCAATATGGATTGGTAGGTGCTGAAGCGAATGCCATTGAACCGGGTAAGCGGATGTTAAGTTCCATGACACCAACAATTATTGAAAAGGACAACCGACTATTTATGGTTGTTGGAACCCCTGGAGGTGCAACAATCATTACTTCAGTGTACCAATCAATCATTAATGTAATTGATCATAAAATGAGTATTCAAGAAGCAATTAATGCTAAAAAAGTGCACCATCAGTGGCAGCCAAATTTAATCACTTATGAGGAAAATGGTTTGGATAGTGTTGCAATTAAAAAATTAACGAAAATGGGGCATACGTTAAAGTCAACTTCTTCCATAGGACGCGTTGATGCTATTTTAGTGGATGAAAACAATAAGTTTCACGGTGCTGCCGATCCGCGTGGAGATGATGTGGCAGTGGGTTTTTGAAACTTAATGATTTGATTGTGGAGGCGGAGGGGGGCCAAGCCGTTCTATAGCGTCAAGAATAAATTTCTTTAGCTGTTTTTGATTCTTGTCTGAGCCTAACGTTGACAACTGGCTGAAATGTTCCATTGTTTTTATGTCAAGTTGGGCGGTCTCATTGCAGAGAAGTTGAATCAAACTGTCACGTGCAGCGGTATCGACAACATTTAGTACGCCAAGTCTGTGAATGGCTTTTTTAAGGTCAACAATAATCCCGTGCCTGGACCGAAAGTAGGTTGCCATTTCTTTTTGTAGCTCCTTTAATCGTTTCAGCTCTATTTCATTAAGTCCAATAGAATCTTTCAAATAATGATGGAAATGAGAAGGATTCCAATTTGGTCTGAATGGAGGATGATTTTCGTGCTTATTCTTATGTTTTAAATTGAATTGGTCTTCATTCTCTGATTGGTCAAAAACCATAAGAATAACAAGTAATAAATTGGAAAAAGCCAATGTCCAAATAAGTATTCTATTTGATTTCATTTAAATCTAAATTAATTTGACTTTGATAAGTTGATGAAAACTCCATGATTGCTTGTTCTTTGGTATAATCAGAAGAATCAACACCAGTGCCTGACATAATCAATGAAGCAATAATCAGATTAGCGACTAAAATAGAGCAGCTTATAATTTGGTGCGTCTTGTTGCGTTTCTGAATTCGTTTATCGAGTAGTTGGTTTACTCGAAAGCTAAAACCTGTGTCAGTTGGTATTGTTGTAATTCCTTCTGTCGAACCTAGTATAGTTTCTATTTTATCGATTGGCATGGCGTCTAATTTAAATTAGAGGTTGTTTCATAATAAAACTTGCATTAAAGTATTCCTGAAAGTGATTTTTTGATTTTTTCTTTTGATCGTTTTAAGTGACTATCTACTGTAGATTTAGGCATATCAAGCAATTCGGCAATTTCTGTGTTTGTTTTACAAAGAAAATGTTGCAGAATAAAAGTGGATTTAGCCTTTTCACTTAGTAGGTCAATTGCTTGGTGAAGCAAGATTAAGTTTTCCTTATTCTCTAATATTTTTTGTGGTGTTAGAATAGTTGAAGACGATACGCTTTCTACATCTTGATATCGAGATAGAACAGCATATCTCTTTTTTCTTTTTTTCTTTTTAATAAAATCACTGCTTTTTGAAATGGCTATGCGGTAAATCCAGGTTTTTAAGGTCGATTTGTGCTTGAATTGATGAATACTTTTGTAAATCTGAATGAAAACTTCTTGTGAAGTATCTTCGGCATCTAGGGTATTGTTTAGAAAGGAAAAACACACAGCGAAAACCATGTCTTTGTGTTTTTCGACTAATAAATTAAATGCGTTTCTGTCACCTTGAATTAACGCTTTTATTAGCTCGTTTTCGTTCATTCCAAGTATAAAAAGAAGGCTTCAAAATGAATTTCTTTATCTCCAAGAAAATGGGTTATGCGTTTCTTACACTAATTTTAACACGAACACATATGTGCTTCTAATCCAAAATGACTAAAAATCTTGGTTATTATCGCTTAGATAAAGACACGTAATCTCTCTTCACTGCACCCGTATAGATTTGTCTAGGTCGACCAATAGGATCACCATTATCTAGCATTTCTTTCCATTGTGCAATCCATCCTGGTAATCTACCTAATGAAAACATAACGGTAAACATTTCAGGTGGAATACCTAAAGCTCTGTAAATAATACCCGAATAAAAATCTACATTCGGATAAAGACCTCTTTCGACAAAATACGGGTCTTCTAAAGCTACTTTTTCTAGTTTCTTGGCAATATCTAAAACGGGATCATCAACTCCGAGAGCTTCTAAAACTTCATCACAGGACTTTTTTATTATCGTTGCCCTAGGGTCAAAATTCTTGTAGACTCTATGGCCGAATCCCATTAGTCTAAATGGGTCTTCTTTGTCTTTCGCTTTGTTAATCCACTTATCTGTATCGCCACCGTCATTTTTAATTGCTTCTAACATTTCAATCACAGCTTGATTGGCTCCACCGTGCAGCGGTCCCCATAAGGCGCAAACACCAGCTGAAATAGACGCATATAAATTGGCTTGAGATGATCCAACTATTCGAACGGTAGAAGCGGAACAGTTTTGTTCATGATCTGCATGAAGAATCAATAATTTATTCAGTGCTTTGGTAACGATAGGGTCTGGGAAGTACTCGTCCGTAGGCATGGAATACATCATGTTCAAAAAATTCTCACAGTAATTAAACTTGTTTTGAGGATAAATGAGCGGGTGTCGTTGGCTGTGCTTGAATGCCCAAGCAGCCATCGTTGGCATTTTTGCAATGAGTCTAATTATTGTTAAATCAAATGCTTCTTGAGACCGATTGGGATCCTGTGATTCCGGATAGAAAGTTGATAAAGAGCAGACCATTGCAGCTAACACTCCCATGGGATGAGCATTTACTGGATACGCTTGAAGAAATCCTTTCATTTCTTCATGCACCAATGTGTGTTGCGTAATGTCGTTTTCAAATTTAGCTAGTTCATCGCTAGAGGGGAGGTCTCCATATATCAGCAGGTATGCAACTTCTAAAAAAGTAGCTTCTTCAGCCAGTTGTTCAATGGGATATCCCCGATAACGTAAAACACCATTTTCACCATCAAGAAAGGTGATTGCGCTGTAACACGCGCCTGTATTTTTAAAACCACGATCAATTGTAATGTGTTTTGAAGAACTTCGCAGTTTAGAAATGTCTAATCCGTTTTCATTCTCAGATCCAGTTACAACTGGAATTTCGTACGTCTCATTGCCTAAGATTAATTTGGCTGTTTTACTCATGTTATGCTGACTAATTAAATTAATTTTTCTAAAGGCAATAAATATAATAAAGTAAATGGTAATAAGAGACTAAAGAAATTTAATAAAAATGACTTTATCGTAGAATTTTCCTAACAAAGGCTACCGTAAAATAAGACATTAGAAAAAGTCCTACAAATCCTTCAATACTAGATACCATTCGAATGGTCCCCCACGGTGAGTAATCACCATAACCAATGGTGAGAAAAGTGATTGCTGAATGATAAAAAGAAATAGCCATCTCTGAAAGCTCTTCCGGTGGACTAAAACCTGGTTTTAAATCTCCTATTCCCCAGTGAATCATGCACAAATAAGTAATACTAAACAATACATAAGTGCAAAGCATGCTTATTAAAACCCTTAATGGGTTGGTTGCATAAAGTCCCATCCAATCAAAGATTAATTTTTTGCCAAAACTTACTGGGTATACCCACAGCCTGTTGAAACCGTTGGAATTAATTTTACTGCTGTTATAGGCTTTCAATTCGTACCTTTTAAAAGCAACGTAAGCTTTATCTTCATCGTTGTATTTGCCAGAAGAATGAAAATCTTCTTTTAAAAGTCTAAATTGGTTTGATTTGTCCAAATCGGTTGAATTTTGGCTTTCAATTAAGGTTTTAACCTTGTTTTCCTTCCAATCCAGAAATATCTTTCCAAGATTTCTAACACCGGTTAGAATCAAGGTGTTTAACTCTAGCTCTGTTTTTCCTTTTTTCAAATCGATAATATCTCTAATGATAGTGTCTGAAAGGTCAATACATTCACACCTACTAACTCGTAGATCAATATAGGTTTTAAGCTGGCAAGATTTAAAAGTGATGGATTTAGAAATGGTTCGTAGCATGGACAAACTACCGGTGCCAAATTCTGCGGCTTCGAAGGAAACTTCTTCATTGCCAAAGTCTGCCATGTCAAAAGAGATATTCCCCGAACCAAATGTGGCCCTTTTAAAATAGGTCCTGCCTTTTTTGTGTTCAATTTCTTCGAAGGATACTAAAGCGTTTCCAAATGTTGTTTTTCTGAAATCTAATTTTCCCTCTCCAAATTCAACTTTTCTAAAATCGACATATTTCCCGTTAAACTCTGATTTGTCAAAAGAAATGTCGCCAATTCCAAATTTTGCAAAATGGAAGTCTACATTACCTAAACCAAAGTTGAAATTCTTGAAGTTGACATTGCCGTCCCCGAAATTGGCATTAATAAATGTAGTGTTTCCGTTGTAATTTGCTCCATTTTCGAAAATAACATCTCCAGTACCAAAGTCGGCAAATTGGAAATTGATGCTTCCTTCACCAAAATCTACGTTGGAAAAGTCAACCGTTACTCCTTTGAAATCAGTTTTGTAAAAACTCACGTTTCCACTTCCAAAAGTAGTGTTAATAAAATCACAATTATTGGCGAATTCAGCATACGAAAAGTCGGTAGTTGTATCTGCTTCAAAAAAAGTATGAATGGCACTGAACTGATTCAGTTGTAATTTTTCGTCTTTACTTAATGCGTGCTTTTCTCTACATTCAGCAAGGGAGAAATTTTTGATGTAACAATTGGAAATATTAAGTACGTCCCCAGCTACAATCTTTTCATAAACTTCATCTACATCCAAAACTCCATACCGTTCTTTTTTAACCACGTTGCGATTACCGTCACGAAAGATAATGACTGCAGTTCTCGGCAGAGAGAACAGACCATTGTCAAATGGGTCATCACTGATTTTTATTGAATACGATTGGTGTTGTTTCTGACTCACTCAATAGGCTTTTGAACATACATCGAACCAATATACAGAATAGTTAAAAGAATGATGAACACCATTAAATAAAAGATGGCTTTATTATTTGCAAATGGGCTGTTTTGGTCGTAACCTTTTTTATAATTGAAAAACCCCATTATTTATTTGCCTTGGCTTATTTGCTTATTCCATTGACCATAAAGATAATTGTGATAGTACTTATATTGGTCAGTTCCAAAAAACAAGAGGATTCCCATTATTTGATCTGCGGGTTTTGCGCCTTGGTAAGTCACCAGTCGGGCTTGATTTTCGTCCATAATGGCGTAAGAGGGATAAGACAATTTCCCATCTAATATGCCATAGGCCATTTGGTGGACTTTACCTCGGCTGTTAGGAGTCTTCTTTTTGAAATTTGGATCGGAATTGATAAAGGTAGAACCATTAAATAGAATAGTGTCCGCTGTTTCTGCATCAAACTTTACAGCATAGTAATTGGCATTCATGTACCCAACAACATTAGGGTCTTTAAAAGTAGTTGCATCCATTCTTTTACACCAACCACACCAACCGGTATAGAAGTCAATGAACATTTTTTTGGAATACTGTCGGTTTTACTCTTAGAGATTGCCTCGTCCCATGTAAGCCAGTTAATAGATGCTGTTTGTGACTGAGAGCCAAAAGCTAAAATTACTAGGGTGACAACAATAAGTAGTTTCATGATTTATAAATTGTCTAGTATGAAATTAGTCATCTTGTTGTACAGGTGCAGG
>JABJPZ010000262.1 GCA_018663635.1 Crocinitomicaceae bacterium | reverse complement strand
TTTATTTTGATTTAAGGAAAAATGCGAGTAATATTGCGCCTGCTTAGGCTAAGCATCCTTTAATTTAAGCACAAAAATGAAAAAACTATCTGTCGTACTACTAATGGTTTTGGGTTCGATTGCGTCTGTCAATGCCCAAACGGAGACGTCTATTATATTGCAAGGACATTTTCAAGGTAGAAGTATTTACGTTCAAAATCCATTTGGAAGCTCCGGTGTTGGATTTTGTGTTACCAAGGTTACCGTTAATGGTGATGTTACCACTGACGAAATTGCTTCAAGTGCATTTGAGATAGATTTTGCGAATTTTCAATTGAAAGTAGGAGATCCTCTAGAAGTTGAGATTTTTCACAAATTAGATTGTTCGCCAAAAGTAATTAACCCGCAAGTTTTAGAGCCAAAAAGTACTTTTCAAACCATTTCTATTAACGTAGGAGATGATCAGGTGCTCAATTGGAAAACAAGTAAAGAAAAAGGCAAGCTAACATACATCGTCGAGCAATATCGATGGAACAAATGGATAAAGGCTGGAGAAGTAGAAGGCGTTGGAACCGATGGAGAGCAAGAATACAAGTTTAAAGTGACAACACATTCTGGGGAGAATAAATTCAGAGTGAAGCAAGTAGATTATACAGGTCGGCCACGCATGTCAACTGCAGCAACATACATTGACACGGAGGTAAAAGAAGTTGAGTTTTATCCAAAGAAAGTAAAGAAAGAAATAACATTTACTCAAAAGACGAAGTACGAAATATTTGACTCTTTTGGGAATATTGTGAAAAAAGGATTTGGTGACAAGATTGATTGTGTAACACTTAAAAAAGGGCTGTATTATCTGAATTATGATAATACTAACGATGAGTTTAGCAAGAACTGATTACTAAGAAATTATAAGTTAAATCCTCCTGTGTTCATACATTGGAGGATTTTTTTTGATTACGTAAATGAAACTGGAACACATCGGTATTGCCATTAGAAATAGTGCGGATTCTGAAAAGATTTTCGCAGAGTTATTAGGGTCTGATAGCTACAAGTCAGAAAATGTAGAATCGGAAGGTGTAAAAACGACCTTCTTTAATGTAGGTGAAAGTAAGATTGAACTCCTGCAAGCTTTAGATCCGCAGAGCCCAGTTGCAAAGTTTATAGAGAAAAGGGGGGAGGGGATTCATCATCTTGCTTTTGAAGTAGAGGACATTGATTTTGAATTAAATCGACTCGAAGAATTAGGCTACCAATTGATACATAGAACTCCTAAAGATGGCGCAGACAATAAACGGATCGCTTTCCTTCATCCGAAGTCTACCAATGGCGTATTGATTGAGCTATGTCAAGAGAAAACTTAATTTGTTAATTACTGTTTCTTTATTTGTGTCTAACAATACTGATTGTATTCCAATAGACTTTGCTCCATTCACATGCTGAACAGAGTCATCTATAAAAAGAGTTGATTCAGGGTTTAAATTATTATCGTCAATTACGTGCTGAAAAATTTCTGGATGTGGTTTTCTAAGACCGACTAAATGAGAATAGTATGTCGCTAGAAAATAGCTATTGAGGTTTGAAACGTTATTTTTTTCTAAAATTATTTTATTCAGAGCTTCTAAATGGATGCTGTTGGTGTTGCTTAATAAAAATGAATTATACCTTTTATTGATTGTTTTTAAAAAGTCAAACCGTTCTTGCGGAAAATCTAAAAGCATCGAATTCCAGGCATCAATTATGTCGTTGTTTGGACTGCTTATTTCGCCAATAATTCTGATTTCATTGCAAAATATATCGGCAGATATTTTGCCAGTTTCCAATAAAGAGAAAATGGCAGATTGTTTTGCTTGAGAGTAAAATTGATTAAAGTTTTTGATGCCTAACTTTTGAAATGCCTGAAGTGTTAAATCATAGTCGATATTTAAAAGAACGCCTCCTAGATCGAAAATTATATTTTTTATGATTTTTGCCACGGTTTATTTGTTGTGCAAAGATGATTAAAACATTTATAACAATCTTGCCATGCATTTATTTTTGCATCTTTAGTAAAATATTATTGGGTATGAAAATTCAACTGATTCTTTCCTTATGTTGTTTAGCAAATTTTCTTAGTGCCCAAGGAGTGATTAATTCTATTGAAATTGTCCCGTCGAGTCCAACCGTTGTCGATAGTGTTCAGTTGGTAGGTCATTTTACTTTTAGTCATGGCGGCTGCGAAAAAGAATTGTTTGTAGCTTCAGTAGTCGGATCATCGGTAATTGCTGAGGCCAGACATTGTTTGGGGATGTTGACAGTAATTTGCGATGAATCTGATACAATTAATCTTGGAATACTTGCGTCTGGAGTCTATTCGGTAGACTTGTCACTTTATACGGGCTTTGGCATGACGCCGTGTACAATAGATTCGATTGCCGATGCTACTGATAACAGTACTTTCACGGTGTCGCCTACGACTTCGGCTTTAGAGGTGGCTTTAGATTTTAAAATTGTACCTAACCCCGCGGCAAGTAGGATTATTTTCATGACGAAAAATCCTCAAGAATTTTCAGAAGAACCTATTCGTTTATTTGGGTCTAATGGTCAGCTATTAATAGAAAAGAAATTTTTTGAACATTGTTCCTTAGATGTTTCGGATCTTTGTTCGGGGCTATATTATATCCAAATAGGAGGAAAAAATCACACAGTATTGTCTCGAAAAATAGTTATTGAGCGGTAGGTGAAAGTTTCTTTGTAGAAAAAAGTCTCAGTTAGTGTACTGAGACTTTTTCTAGTGAGCTGTACTGGATTCGAACCAGTGACCCCTACCCTGTCAAGGTAGTGCTCTAAACCAACTGAGCTAACAGCCCGAATTCACGCTGTAAGATAGTAAAAGCCTTTTCCAATTATTTTGTGGAAAAGGCTTTTTCTAACTTTAGTGGGCCCAGCAGGGCTCGAACCTGCGACCCCCTGATTATGAGTCAGGTGCTCTAACCAGCTGAGCTATGGGCCCTGTCGTAATGACAAGGGTGCAAATGTATATTTTCGTTGCTGAATTTGCAAGTCTTAAATAAAGGAACAGCCAACGGGCAATGTTTGGATTGAATTTAGTCTTGAAATATCAATTTCCCCTGATGTCTGTTTTTGTCGAAGGCGTATCCAGATTTTTGTTTTCCAAACGCTTTATTCCTTCAGCTACAATAGAGATGAATCCAAATTCTTCATTTACGACACCAGAGATTAAATAACATCCGGGACCTCGAAATGGATACTTTTTGAGTACACTTGGAAAGTGTACAGAATCAATCCAATTACCTTCTAAATCTAAAAAAACACCAAACCCCATGTGATCTCCCACACTTGTTTGTGTGTTTTTTCGAGTAACTAAGTAACCAACGAGCTTTATTTTTTTACCAATATAACTTGGTAAGTTAGCCGCTACCAAATGAGAAGGAATAGTCTCTTTTAGTAATAGAAAAGGGTTGGAAAGAGAAAACCCAATTAATTCCATTTCATCAAAAGGCTTTTCTAAATCATGATGCCATAATTCTGGAAGGATAAAGGATTTAATCTCGGTATTAAAAAGAGTGGCATTTGGCCATTTTGTTTTATTATTCTCTTGTAAAAAGTGCGCGTCCCAAAGCAGTTCTTTTTTGTTTTTCTGGGTAAATCGAAACGCTCCAATTCGGACTAATAATATTAGCTGATCTAAGGGCAAAAATAATCGACTAACAAAATCTCTCAGACTTTTATAGACTCCGTTTTTTAATCGGTCAGCAACAATTCTATGCATTAAATTTTTTTCGAGCCCTCTTATATAAATCATCCCTAGGTGAATCGTTTTGTTTTTAATGGTAGTGAGTTTGCGGCTTAAATTAACACACGGAGCTTCTACTTGTCCTCCCAGCATTCGAGCTTCATGGAGGTACAGTTCGGGAGAATAAAACCCACCACCGTTATTAAGGGTAGCAACCAGGTACTCTAGCGGGAAATAGGCTTTTAAGTAGAGCGCCTGAAAACTCTCTACGGCATACGAAGCCGAATGACCCTTAGCAAAAGCATAGTTAGCAAAGCTTTCTATCTGCGCCCAAATTTTGGAAACGACCCCTGTAGTATACCCTTTAGCTTGACAGTTCGTGAAAAAACGATCTTTCACCATTATGAAATCACTTTTTTTACGAAGACTCCAAGACATGCCCCTTCTTAGTTTGTCAGCTTCTGCTAGCGTGAGACCACCAAAATAATGCGCAACTTTAATAACATCTTCTTGGTAAACCATTACTCCATATGTATCTTCCATTAGTTCGTAGAGCTCTGGGAGTTCTTTTTTTGCTGCGACCCTGCGTTTTTTATTTTGATGCCTAAGGATGTACTCCTGCATCATTCCGCTTTTTGAAACTCCCGGACGAATAATTGAGCTAGCGGCAACCAACCTTGGGTAGTCCTCAGCCTGAAGCTTTGTTAACAGCATCCTCATTGCCGGAGACTCAATGTAAAAGCAACCAATGGTCTTTCCCGATTTTAAAAGTTCTTTTACTTTGAGGTCTTTCTTAAGCAGAGAGGTATTATGTACATTAACCTTTTTCCCTTGATTGAGCTGTATGATTGAGATAGAGTCTTTTATTTTTCCCAGACCTCGTTGACTTAGCACATCGAATTTGTGCAGTCCAATGTCTTCTGCTACGTGCATATTAAATTGAGTAGTTGGAAAACCTTTGGGAGGCATAAAAGTACTTGTGTAGTTGGTAATGGATTTTTGAGAGATTAAAATTCCACTGGCATGCACGCTTAAGTGGCTCGGAAACCCCGCTAGGTATTCGGCATAGTGTATGATGTGCTTACCATACTCGTCAAATAGAGCTGCTTTTGGATCGTTTTGAAATCGCTTGATGTCTGAAGAGGGCAATCCAAATACTTTACCTAGCTCTCGAAATATGGACTTGTGTTTAAAGGTAATATAAGTGCCAACTAATGCGGTTTTATTCAAACCATAGGTGCTGAATAAATATTGGGTAATTTCATTTCTGTCTGTCCATGAGAAGTCGATATCAAAATCTGGTGGAGAACTCCTGTAAGGATTAATAAACCGCTCAAAATAAAGATCGAGCTCTACTGGATCAACATCGGTGATTCTTAATAGGTAAGCAACCAGGCTGTTTGCGCCACTTCCTCTTCCTACATAGTAGAACCCTTTCTGCCGAGCATACCGAACCATGTCCCAGTTAATTAAGAAATAGGAGCCAAACTCAAGTTGTTCTATCATACTGAGCTCTTTATGTAGCCTCTGCATGACTTTTTTCGACTTTGTTGTCCCGTATCGATAGGTCAACCCTTCCAAGCTTTTAGCTTTTAATAACTCGAGATCTGCAGAGATTGAATTTGTATATGGGTTTTTATTTTTATTGGTTTCAAAATTGAAGTCGAAGAGACTTTTTTCAAGTAGCCTAGTCGTGTTTTGTATGCATTTAGGAATTTGCTCGAAGAGCTTTTTGATTTCGTCGACGCTGAGGTAGCGATCACTAATCATCGCTTGCTGACTAATCGGGTGTTGGCTGAGTAATGAATTGCTGTCGACTGCACGCAATAAGCGATGTGCATTGTGGTCTTTTTTGTTTCTAAACGATGCGGTTTGCAGGATAACTAATTTAGCTTCTAAATAGTGAAATTGGGATCGATACAGCGATGCGATTTGATTAGGTTTTAAACCAATATACTCGTAGTCTTTTAGTTCGGAAAGTGGGGGGTGGCTCCCAAAAGGATAAACAACAAAAACATTTTCAAAGCTTGGCGCTTTGCTGTTGAAGGGTAATGAGTTGATAAGGTGAAAGCTTAGGTGATCGTTAATTTCTTTAAGCCCAGCGCAGGACCTGGCAATGCAAACGTATTGCTGTCTTATTCCGTTCCTGAAATCAACACCGACAGCAGCTTGCAAACCATAATTGCTTGCTTCTTTTAATGCGTACATACATGCTGAGGTGTTGTTGATGTCTGTTACCGCAAAGATGTCGTGCCCCCCCTTTTTTATTTCGATGAATACTTCTTCTAGTGAAAGAATACCATATTTTAAACTGTATTGAGTGTGACAGTTAATTAGCATTAGGCTCTCCTGTGTGCAGGAATAATATTGGGTTGACCGTTGAAAGAATTTGTCCTCCCGATTCGTTTAGACCCCATAGCAACTGCTCGTTTCACAGCATCTTGGCCGTAGGCATTTCTGATTCTGTCCATGGCTTGATACAGTCGAATCATCTCTTCGGTATCTTCAAATAAATTAATTTGATAATTCCCGCCAACGAGATGGCTAAAACCAACACCTACTAATCGAATTAATACACGTCTATCATATAGCTGATCAAACAGTTCTGTAGTAATTTTAATTAATGTATGATCGGAAGAGGTGTGCGAGATTCTTTTTTGGCGGCTATAAGTTTGAAAGTCTGAGTAGCGAATGCGAACAGAAACACACGCGGTTAATTTACTTCCATTGCGTAGTTGATAAGCTAAGTTTTCAGCCATAGCAACAATAATGCTTCTTAATTTCTGCAGGTCAGAGGTGTCTTTTTCGAAGGTCCTTTCTATAGAAATTGATTTTTTCTCATGGTAAGGAATGATAGGTGAATGATCTATTCCGTGTGCTTTTTTCCAAAGCGAAACGCCATTTTTCCCCATTAATTTTCCCATTAACTCAATGGGCATTTTTTGAATGGTTTTAACCTGCTCTATTCCCATTCCTCGGAGCTTTTTATAGGTCTGATCGCCCACCATTGGAATTTTCCGCACAGATAATGGGGCTAAAAAGGGTTGCTCTTGACCTTCTAAAATACGTCTGTGATTGTTGGGCTTGGCTTCTCCGGTGAGTACTTTAGCTACGGTTTTGCTTGTGGAAAGGCCAAAAGAAATCGGAAGGTGTGTTTCTCTGATTATTTTTTCTCTGAGCTCTATTGCCCATTTGTAGCAGCCGTAAAACCGATCCATCCCACTCACGTCTATGTAGAATTCATCAATAGATGATTTTTCGTATACAGGAGATGATTCTTTGATAATCTCTGTAATCACATCAGAGAATTTGCTGTAAGTACCGCTGTTGCCTCTAATAACGATGGCTTCAGGGCAGAGCTGCTGGGCAAGCTTCATAGGCATAGAGGAGTAAATTCCAAATGCCCTTGCCTCGTAACTGCATGCTGCCACGACCCCTCGGCTAGTGGTACCACCAACCAATACCGGACGATTATTTAGTCGAGCGTCTAATAGTCTTTCGCAGGAGACAAAAAAAGTATCTAAATCAAGATGTAAAATAGACCTGTTGTGCATTTTTTTATGATTAACACAAAATTAACGGTAAAAATTAGTTATTTTAGCTAAAAAAATTAGTTATGTCAAAAATAGCGAAAAACATAGCCCATCTTAGGAAGCTTAGAAAGTTCACTCAAGAACAGTTCGCTGATGAAATAGGAATAAAAAAATCACGCTTGGGAGCATATGAGGAAAGCCGATCCTCGCCACCAATTGAAATGTTGATTAAGCTGGCGGATTATTTTAAGCTTCCTATTGATGTATTGGTTCGCAGAGACCTGACTTTGTCGCAAGAAATTCCTTTTATTGAAGTCGGCGTTCAAAGGGTTCTGTTTCCTATTGTTGTTGATGAAAGTAACCAAGATTTAATTGAGGTTGTTGGAGTTAAGGCTTCAGCAGGCTATACTGAAGGATATGGAGATCCTGAGTTTATTGACGAGCTCCCAAAAATGAAATTACCTTTTATGCCTCCAGGAAAATTTCGAGCTTTTCCTATTAAGGGAGATTCGATGCTTCCGCTTCGAGAGGGAGCTTTCGTTGTTGGAAGGTTTGTTGATGGTCCTCAACAAATAGTAGATGGGAACACTTATATATTAGTAACCATCACGGATGGAATTGTTTACAAGCGCGTTTATAAAGATGGACAGAACTTGAGATTATATTCAGATAATTCTTTTTATACCCCATACGAGATTTCTGTGAAAGAGATTGTGGAGGTTTGGGAGTTTACATGTAGTATAAATACGAAAGAGTTTGAACAAGAAACGATTGAAAACAAGGCAATTTTACAGGCGATTAAAGAGTTAAAGCAAGATGTACAAACATTAAGGTCAAGAAAGAGTTAGTCTTCTTTAGCATTCTCGGAGTCCATTCTTTTTGCAATATCAACAGCAACACGAACCGATCGAATGTAAAAAGAGGGGTCTATTCTTTCAAAATCATCTGTTGTTTTATGATAGTCCTCGTGGTCAACGACGCCTAAATAGACAAAGGGAATTTTCTTTTTGTGAAACGAGCCGTGATCACTAGCAAAAGTCCAGTCTTCCGTTCTCATTGAACCAGAATCATGACCAAAAATGACATTCGTTGACGATAAAGAATCCACCGTATTTAAAAGGATCTTAAGCTGAGGGTAGTGGTGAGTTCCACAAATAAAGAGTTCATTTTTTTTAGATCTGCTAATCATGTCCATGTTTAGATTAAAAAGAATGTTTTTTAAAGGAACAGGAGGCTTGCTAACAAAGTGCTTAGACCCCAGAAGTCCCATCTCTTCCGCATCAAATGCAACAAAAATAATAGAACAACTTGGTGGGTAGGAGGAAAAATATTCAGCAATCGAGAGTAGCGCACAGGTTCCTGAGGCATTATCGTCTGCGCCGTTATAAATCGCTCCGTTGCGTATGCCCAGGTGATCGTGATGTGAACTAATAACCATGTATTTGTTAGGACGTGTTTGTCCTTTAATCCATCCAATTAAATTCACGCCTTTAATTTTTGATTTCTTAAACGGATTAGCAAAATTAAACGCATGAAAATAGGTACTATCAAATTGAAGAAGATTGAGCTGACGATAACGTTGTTGAATGTAGTATTGAGCTTTCATTCCTCCGGTCTCTCCTGTTTCTCTGCCCCCCATAGAATCGGAGCTGAACTCTTGAATGGAATGAATCAAAAGAGTAGAATCGAAACAATGTGATTTTTCTTGACTTGAGGCAAGAAAACACCATCCGGTGAAAAAAAAGACACATAAAAATGTTGGCATAAAAAGGAATGTTAAAGTGTGAATTTACACTTTTTATCGAGCTAAATATCTGGATAAAGTTGACAAAAGGAGATGCAAATAATCTTCGGTTTTATTCAGAAAAGTGATTAAAATCAAAAATGGAAAAGCACTGAAAAGCTCATTTGAAAAATAAAATAGGGGTCAGTTTGCTTTTTAAAGCAATAATCAATCAAACAATCCGTTGTTAATTAGTATAAATTAATAATGTTTTTTTAAACAAATTTTTATCTAAATTCTAATCGTAATAAAGCAACTAGATTAATGAATATTTTTAAATTATATCGTCAATTCGAAAATTGGTTTAACGCTTCGTTTGAATGGTTTTTCACCAATGGAATGAAAGCTGAATAAACTTCAGACAATTGTTTTCTTAAAACGATTAATATCTGTTTTCGTCATTCAACAGCTACTTTTTAGCCTAAAAACGTAGCAAAACTAATTGTGCTATCGTATCATTAACAAATCAGGATGCAACCACATTGCTAGCCGACTTTGTCATTATCTTTGAAATGAGTTATATTTGCGGTCATTGCCTACTTGAATTTACTTCAATTTCCCTAGAAAACTGGAAAATGAGACGATTGCTGAGCGTAATCAGCAGGAATTAAAAATTTATTATGAAAACAATCCTTACCCCACTTTTAATTTTAATTGTATTCTTTTTTTGTAAAACAAGTTTGGCCCAAACGGGAGATGGTTTCCCAGCAATTTTTGAAACAGCCCAAGCTGGTGATTGGGATGACTCAAATACTTGGACTGACTTGTTTGGGGATGAATCATCTTCGGATGGGGTTCCCGATGGTGATGATGTTGTTATTGTCAATCATAATGTCTCTTTAACTAAGAATGAATCTTTTGATGTACTAAACATTGAAAATGTTACGGGGTCGATTGTAAGGTTAACAATCCCTAGTGGCGACTCTTTAATAGGAGTTGGAGCGGTGACAGTTTTGGGTTCAGCAAGTTCCTTTGCTATGGCACAAGTTGCTTGTTCGGGTTATTTAAGCTGTGCAGGTCTAGGAGTCATTGCTGGCAATACTGGGGGACGGGGAATTTTTCAAGTGAAAGATGGTGGACACTTGATTGTTGATGGAGACATTACGTTAAGTGCCGCAGCTAGTGCGACCAATTGTCAGCTAACTGCTAATGTTCTTAATTCTGGGACTCAAAATCAAGTAGACATAAGTGGCAGTATCTCGGGTACAGCCGGTGTAGTTTCAGGTGCAAATGGTGCTGGTCCTCACAACTCTCTTTTTAATTTTAATGGGACTTCCGCGCAGATAATAAATGTCAACTCAAGTTACACAGCAACATATGGTGATGTTGAAATCAATAATACATCTACAGTAACAACGGATACTGCCTTCACTAGCTCTAATTTGCTTGGATATTTTACGGTAAACTCGGGTACATTCACGCATGCTTACAGTCATGAATTTAGTGATAGCGTTGCGAACCACGCCACGTATAACGTTAGTGACTCTATGGATATTGAGGGTAGTTTTACGAATACGGGTACTCTTACTTCTTCAGGATCTAGAATAAACCTTGCAGGTGACTGGAACAACTCAGGAACGTATACCTACTTTGCTGGGGATACAGTTACTTTTGATGGAAGTTCGTTACAATCGATAACTGGTAGCACAACGTTTTCTGTGTTGGAGTTGTCAAACACTGCAAATAACACACCCTCGCATGATGTAGAATTTATTTCAGGCGCATTTATTATTGATTCTATTTTTGACATTAATGATTGTATTGTAGATAACGAAAGTGGGGCCACAATTACCTTGTCAAGCACGGAAACGCGAACGGCTCAAATGATAGATGTAGGTTCATTCGAACAAAATGCTTTTGAAGGCTCTATCGAAGTTCAAAGAAAATTGGTAACGACAACTCACGGATGGAGAGAATTGGGCTCGCCAGTTGATGGAGTAACGATAGAAGATTGGAGGGATGATGGCATTACTATGGCTGGATTTACAGGGTCTGATTTTCCTTATTTCAGTTGGAATAGCGTTTTCTATTACATAGAAGCTAATGCGAATGGCACAAAAAATAATGGTTGGGAAGAGCCTACAGATACAGCTGAAAGAGTGGAGTCAGATAAAGGTTTTAGATTGTATACGGGTAATATTGATGTCAATCTTTCGGTGAGTGGTGCACCTCGAATGGGAGATCAAGATATAGCTGTAACGAACAATTGTACAACATGTACTGAGGCAACAGATTTTTATGAGGATGGTTGGAATTTAATAACGAACCCATATCCATGCGCGGTAAATTGGAATGCTCTGTCAGAGGCGAATAGAGCGGGCGTAGATTCTATCATATACATATACGAGGCGCAAGAAGCGGCATATGCTTGGTATGTTTTAGGTGACCCGTCTCCCGCAGGAGGAATGGATAGCATCATTTCACACAGCCAAGCGTTTTGGGTTCATGCATCTACGGTGTTCGATGAAATCGAATTCAGAGAATCTCATAAGGTTGCTGCGGAAACTAAATTTGTGAAATCAACAGGTACGATGCCAAAAAACAGGATGAATGTAAGGATGACATCTGCCAGTCATGATTTTGAAGACGTTGCAGTACTTAATGTGTTAAAAGGGGCCAGTTCAAACTTTGACCGATCAAAGGATTTTCATAAGAAGTATTCTCCTTTAATTGATGAGGTTCCGTCTCTTGCATTTGTTTCTGATGATGATTTCAATTTGTGTTTTGCTTCCATAGGAGAAGAATCTACTTCAATATTACTAAAGGCCTTTGCTGGATCTGCTGTATTAGGAACATACACTTTGGATTTTGAAAACATGAATAATTTTGTAAGTGGGGCATGTGTTACTTTGGAAGATCTTGTTACTGGAGTAACGCAGGATTTAAAGTCTAACCCAACCTATAGCTACGTAACTTTGGCAGAGGATGATTCAATGGCACGGTTCATTATTCACATTGAAAAACAATATGACGTTACAGCTTCAGATGCAACTTGTGCAAACCTTTCAGATGGGTCAATTGAAATCAATCACAAAGAATTAACTACCTACAATGTTTCTTGGACCGACAGTGATGGGACGATTTTAGACTCCGCGATTTCAAATAACGAAAATTTTGTAATTGAAAATCTTCCTTCCGCTATTTATGAGGTGACCGTGTTAAGCAATTGCGCGCTACCCAATGAGTCCATAGAGGTGGGACAGCCCGATGCTGTAATTGCAGATTTCAATGTTTCTTCCACTACAGTTGAGGTTGACGAAATAATTGATTTGACAAACAATTCGGCAGGCAGCTCTAATTATTTATGGCAAATGGGAGACGGGAAAGAATATCAAGATTTCGAGCCTATACATGCCTACGAGGTGCCTGGAACTTATACAATCGAGCTTCTAACTACATCAGCTAATTTTGGTGATTGTAGAGATAAAAAAACGCAAATAATAGAAGTTAATTCATCTTCCGTGGATATAGATGAAGTGGTTATTAATACTTTAAATGCTTTTGAGTCTGGAGACAACATTATTATTAGAAGTGCAGCGAATGCATTAATTGAGTCAATTGACCTCTACAATGTTAGCGGGAAGCTAATAAGTCAAATTAGCGTAAACGCTTCAATTGAAGTGCAAATTCCAAGCTCTACATTAGCTGCAGGCGTTTACATTTTAAATGCGAAAACTGAAAACGGCATAGAATCTTGTAAGGTAACTATTAAGTAAACTTTTACTTATTGAATCTTCACACAGATGTTTTGAGGTTCAGTAAAAAAATGCAAAGCTTCAAAGCCGCCTTCACGACCTACACCGGAGTTTTTAACACCCCCAAATGGAGTTCTTAAGTCTCGCACTAACCAGCAATTTATCCATACAATTCCAGTCTCTAATGACGCTGCTAAACGATGAGCTTTGGTTAGGTTTTCTGTCCAAATACAACTCGCAAGTCCATACAGGGTACTATTGGCATATTTGATTACCTCTTCTTCGGTTTTAAAAGGAGCAATGGTTACAACTGGGCCAAATATTTCTTCTTGGTTGGTACGACAATCAAACGGAAGGCCCTCGATAATAGTTGGCTCAATGTAATATCCATCCGCTAAATCTCCTTCAAGCACAACACGATTACCACCGGCGATGATTGTTCCTCCCTCTTCCTTCGCAAGGTCGATACATGCCAGAACTTTTTTCATATGATCTTCTGACACAACTGCGCCTTGATTTGTTTTAGGATCAAAAGGGTCACCAATTTTTAATTGTTTGATTTTTTCTACAAAACCTTTCTTAAACGCTTCATAAATAGGCTCTTCTACAAATATTCGAGAACCACAAAGACAGATTTGGCCTTGATTTGCAAAAGAGGAGTGGACTGATGTAGAGATGGCTTTATCTAAGTCGCAATCTGCAAAAATAATATTGGGATTTTTACCTCCCAATTCCAGACTTAATTTTTTGAACATTGGCGCAGCTACTTTCGCAATAGTAGCACCAGTTTGAGTACCGCCTGTAAATGAGATTGCCGTAATTTCTGGATGTTCTGTAATGGCTGCACCAACTTTTGGCCCTAATCCATGAACGATATTTAATACTCCTGGAGGTAGACCAGCCTGAAGGCAAAGTTTAGAAAAGAGATAGGCCGTCATTGGTGTAATTTCGCTCGGCTTGGCTACAACACAATTTCCAGCTGCAATTGCTGGCGCTATTTTCCAAGTAAACAAATAGAGCGGAAGATTCCATGGCGAAATGCATCCTACCACACCAATGGGTTTGCGTAAGGTATAATTAATTCCAGCGCCCTCCATCGAGTGAGATTCAGAAGCATAATGTAAAATGGCCGTAGCATAAAATCCAATGTTGGAAGCGGCTCTAGGAATGTCTACTTTTTTGGCAAGGCTCAATGGTTTTCCATTGTCTATAGATTCAGCTGCAGCAAGAGATTCCAGGTTTTCAGCTATAAGATCGGCTAAACGAACTAAAATTTTTGATCTTTCCTCCTTTGGCTTTTCCGACCAAGATTTGAAAGCGCTTTTTGCCGCGACAACGGCTGCTTGCACATCTGCTTTATCTGAATCCGGTATTTGGCTGTAAACAACACCTTTTGAAGGGTTGTAATTGTCTAAAAAGCGTCCATTTATTGGCGGCTGTAATTCTCCATCTATATAATTCTCCAAGTAAATCATGTCGCAAATATCCCTAAAATAAAGTCATAAAAAAAACCTTCCCAATCGTTATCGGGAAGGTTCCTGCTTTGTTTTGAGTTGGATTTTTAGAAAACTATGTTTTTTAGACCAAATTATTATTTCAGGTCTAAACGTTGCGTGTCGCTCCTAACTCTTAACGACCCTTTTTGACAAGAACAAGTCAGGGGTTTTTACATTAACAATGTAAACGCCCTTTTCTAATTTGTGTTTTTCAAAATCAAAATATACCGTTGATACATTTGTTATGTGTTTCTGTAAAATCTTTTTTCCTAGAATATCGGTCACGATAATTTGCGCAGAATTTATTGGTAGACTGAAAGTCATCGTAAAGCTCGATTTGAATGGGTTGGGATATAGGGTAATAAAATTGTCTTCAGACGTTGAAAACGCAGCTGCCCCCGTCGGAATGGAAGAACCCAAACCAACAAGGAAAACCGCTATGAAAACTAACCTAACCATTTAGCGTTGTTTTGATAACTATCGCTAAAAGACTTAAAACAACTTTTGTGCCAGAATACATAAATATCAACTAAAATTAAATTTTCATGCTAATCTGAACTAATGCTGCACATTTTGATTGCTATGACCTTACAAACGTATTTGATTCGTAGAAAATCAATGTTAACGGTGAGTTAAAGGATGTTAAAGACTGTTAAATGCTATTACGCAGCGAAGTAGTTCGCCTACATTTGTTAAAAGCACTTCGAATAGATGTTTAAGAAAACAATAACAACATTAGTTATTCCAATTTCAATTGGAATGCTTTTGTTATTTGTTCTTTTGGGGTACTTGGTTAATAATGCGGCAACCTTGAAGGAATCGTTATTTGTAGATACTGTAAAGGAAAGCATGGCCGATTTGTCCAAACGGATTACTACGTACGAGCACTTTAATAAAGTAAAACAGCAAATAGGGGCTTCTAATTTATTTAATCAATTGCAACAATTAGAAAAGGACGACCCGAATACCAATGTGAGCATAAAAGATACCATTGTAATTAAGGATGGCCAGGCTGTTCACATGAATGTCATTGAAAAAAGAAGTGCAAATGGAACTTTTTCATCTTCAATGTTTATGTCTTCAGACCCGAACATTCAGCAGATTACAAATAAGCCAATAAATAATTGGGCAGCGGATGTGCTTGGTCAACAAGGAAATCTAAGTACGGTAATGGGCAACTTATTCAATGTAAATATGTTAAAGACCATAAATGAAAGATTGCCTTCGGAAGCATTAGACTCTTTATTAAAACTTGAGCTAAAGGAACACGGCATTACTGCTGACTATGATTTTGTAGTGTATGACACCTGGGGAAGTCCTTCTTATTTTAAGTCAGAATCCACTAAAAGTAATTTAACCCAGCTACTAAATTCAGAATTTAACTCAAGCTTGTTCCCTGCAGATATTTTTGGTTCACCGTACAGTGTGAGCGTATTTTTTCCTAATCAAAAAAGCTACGTCATTGGCAAAATGTGGGGAGTCCTTTTAATTAGTTTGTTGATTATGGCTGGTCTAGGCTATGCATTCTATTTTACAATCAAGACAATTTATAATCAAAAGAGATTGTCAGAAATTAAAAATGATTTCATAGGAAACATGACGCATGAATTGAAAACCCCAATATCTACGATTTCATTGGCCTGCGAAGCACTTTCTGATAGGGAAATAGAGAGTACCGAAGGACAAAAAGCCAATTTTGTGCGGATGATTAATGAGGAAAATAAGAGATTGGGAGTATTGGTCGAAAATGTTTTGCAAACCGCCATTATTGATAGAGGAAAGCTAAAGTTAAAAGAAGAGCCACTAGGAGTACATGAAATAATAAGGAACGCTACTAACAACATTAAAATTCAAATTGAAAGTAAAAACGGAGAACTAAACTTAGACCTGGGAGCCAAAAAAGATGCTATTTGGGGGGATGAAATTCACATAACTAATGTTATTTATAACCTACTTGATAATGCCAACAAATACACTCCAGAGGCGCCTGTAATACAAATAACTACGGAATCTTTAGAGGAAGGAATCGTGATTAGCATTAATGATAACGGTGTTGGAATTAGTAGAGAAAATCAAAAACGAATTTTTGATAAATTATATCGGGTTCCAACTGGCAACATACACAATGTTAAAGGATTTGGTCTTGGTCTGAGTTATGTTAAGGCTGTTATTGAAAAACACCAAGGCACAATTAGTGTAGTAAGTACGTTAGGAAAGGGTAGCACCTTCAAACTGTTTTTACCGTTTACATTGGCCGAGACTATAAATTAAAAATTATGGAAAATCAAATTAAAGTACTGTTAGTAGAAGACGATCCAAATTTGGGCACATTGCTAAAGGATTATCTAGTTGCAAAAGGATACGACACTGAGCTGAGGTCAAATGGGCAAGAAGGGTACAATGCGTTTGTACAAGCTGATTTTGATTTTTTAATTCTTGATGTGATGATGCCGGTTAAAGACGGCTTAACACTTGCAAAAGAAATTCGCGGTATAGACAAGAATGTTCCGATGTTGTTTTTAACGGCGAAGTCAATGAAAGAGGACACGCTAGAGGGGTTCAATGCGGGGGCTGACGATTACATGACCAAACCATTTTCAATGGAGGAATTATTAGCACGAATGGGTGCCATTTTGCGAAGAACAGGAGGAGAAGGAACAGCTGAAGAAAGTCAGTATCAGGTGGGGAAATATATTTTTAAACCATTAGAAAGAACGCTGGAGTTTAATGGTGACACCAGTAGGTTAACTACAAAAGAAAATGACCTTTTGAAACTCTTGTGTAAAAATGCCAACGGTGTGTTGGAAAGAAACGATGCACTTAAAGCTGTATGGGGTGACGATAATTATTTTAATGGTAGAAGCATGGATGTTTATATCGCAAAGCTTAGGAAGCACCTCAATAGAGATGAAAAGATAGAGATAATGAATATTCATGGCAGAGGGTTCAAGCTTTACTTGCCGGAATGAACGCAGCATACTTTTTTCAAATTTTGATGCGTTAACTTAATAGATGTATAAAAAGAAATCGGATCAGGCGAATATCGAAAAAAGAAGAAAAGGATTCTTTTATATTGGATTAGTAATTTCTTTGGCATTGTCATTATTGGCTTTTGAGTGGGTAATTAGCAAAGGAGATACGGTGGATATCCACGAGCCACTGATATCAGAAAAGATACCTTGGGTTGTAATCATAGACGATGAAAAAATTCCAGAGAAGCCTATTCCAAATACCGAGATCTTAGAAATACAACTTTTATCACCGGAGTTCAATATACAGAACACAGTAAAGTTTACAGACGACTTGAATAGTCAAGGTATTGGCGACATTGCCAGTAACGAACCCTGGATAGACGATGACGAGATTTTCTATATTGATCCATTTCCAGGTAAGATAACGAAGAGTATATTTGATATTGATCAAAGGCCGCATTATAATGCTTGCTTAGGTGATGGAGACTATACACCATTAGTTTTTGATTGTACAGTAGAACAAGTATTTAAATACATTCGTTCTAATATTAAGGTGCCTGAATGTGTAAAGTTAAGTGGGGGGAAGCAAACAGTAATGGCCTTAGTTAAATTGAATGAAAATGGCACAATAGCAGCAGTTTCTATTCTCAACTCTGATGCTGTGTGTGAGGCTTGTTCTATTGAGGCAATGCGTGTATTATTAGAATTACCGCCAATGAATCCTGGTGTTTATGGGGGGATGAACATAAGCGTTTCCTTTTCGATTCCCATCAAATTTGAATACCGCTAACGGTTAATTTATGTAATCTTTCATGGTTTTGCATCTAATAAGAAACCAAAACATTTTAAGATGCAGAAAAAGCGCAAAATTAATTTAGAGTCAAAAAGAAAGCTGTTTTTCAGCACAGGACTACTCATTGCTTTGGGTTGCAGTTTGGTAGCCTTCGAATGGAGAACCGGACAAATAATAGGACAAGAGATGTTGCTATACGACCTGTCTGATAATCTATTGCTCCATGAAGAAATTCCACAGGAGGTTAAGCGAAAAAATATTCCTCCTAAAATTAAAAGAGAACCAACAAACGACATTACAGTTGTTGACACCTTAAAAACGGTAGTTTTATTCGTTCGGGATACTACCCCGATCGACCCACTTGTATTTAATCTAAATCTGCCATTTGACACAATAGGAAGCTATGAGGGTCCTATTATTGATATTGACACGAACATTGCGCCAATCGTAGAGAAACCATGCACCTATCCGGGAGGTCAGTCTGCGCTTATGTTGTGGCTGCAAAAGAACATTAGTTATCCAGAACAAGCGGCAGTGATTCACGCCAGAGGTCGAGTTTTTGTGCAGTTTGTTGTTGAAGTGGACGGAACCATATCCAATGTAAAAACCATTGGTATTGTACCACATCAATCGTTAGGCAGAGAGGCCGTTAGAAAGGTTAGAAAAATACCAGGTAAGTGGACTCCAGGAGAAATGAATGGAAAACCCGTAAGGAGTTATTTTAAACTACCCATAATGTTTTCTATATAGATTAAATCAAGAACGAATTCAAAGAGAGGAAGTTCTGCCGCCGTCTACGGGCAAATTGATGCCATTAATATAGCTCGCTGCAGGTGATGCAAGAAAAGCAATTGCGTTGGCAACCTCTGATGGTTCAGCCACCCTTTTCATGGGCACAGCATTTGCCATACCTGCTTTTACAACCTCTTCAGTTTCACCCATTTTTGCAGCTTTTGTCGAAATAATCGAATTAAGCCGACCCGTATTAGTTGCCCCAGGTAATACATTGTTTACCGTGATGTTAAATTGTCCGAGCTCGTTCGCCATGGTTTTAGCCCAATTGGCTACAGCACCTCGAATGGTATTGGAAACTCCCAAGCCATTTAAAGGTTGTTTGACAGAAGTAGAAATAACATTTATGATTCGACCATACCGCGCTTTTTTCATTCCCGAAATTGTTGCCTGAGAAAGAATATGATTGCAAATCAAGTGTTTTGAAAATGCATCGGAAAATTCGTCTGTAGCAGCATCAGTTATGGGTCCACCAGGAGGTCCACCTGTATTGTTAATGAGAATATGAACAGGCTCGTTTTTAGATAAGAAATCAACAACCGTCGACTTTAGATTCGCCGGAGAAGCGTAATCGGCTACGATGTAACGGTGACTTTGACCGTTAATTGCCGGTAAATTTTTAATACAGTCTTTTAGCTTGATTTCGTTTCTTGCCAACAAGATTACGCTAGCCCCGAGAGCTGCGAGCTCACTTGCTGACGCAAACCCAATGCCTTGCGTACTTCCACAGACAAGAGCTACTTTATTTTTCAAGCTTAATTCCATAACATTAATTTGAATTTAGTTTAATACTAGCGAACTTAACAAAAACGATTTTAATCTAAAGAAATTGAAGCAATGTATGTGTGTTATAACTGTTAATTTGTTGCATTTCTATAATTGACTGTCGTGTGTCGATAAAAAAGAACGCTTAGTCGGTTTGCGAGCAATTTATTTTGATAATCTTGTGATAACGTTGTAAATTAAACTTTCCAATGGTGAATCTCCATCTAAAATCAACATCTAAAAAATTATGAAAAAATTTTTACTGTTCTTAACAAGCGTTTTATTTTCTTTCCAGTTTAATTCTCAAATTTTAAATCAGTCTGCGGCATGGCCAAACGTTACATGGACCTTGTCGGGGACCTATGATGCTGGTTCTTTGCTTGCTGACCCAACATTAAGTGCGAATTTTAGTTATGATGATGATAATGCGGGCGGTGGTTCGACAGACATTTTGGAGGCAAGTTCTCCAGCAATTGATCTTACTGCTGCTTATGTTGGTGGTGAAACTTGGATCAATGTTTCTTACGATTATGACTACAATTTCGGTGATGTCTTTATCCTAGAATGGTACGATGCGGATGCATTGGTCTGGGTAGCATGGGACGCGATTCCAGAGAATAGTAGTGCAATGTCGGCTTGGTGTGCAGCTTTGACAGGTGCTGTTACAACAAGTACGACGTTAGACATTTCCGCCTTTACTGGAACACAACTTTCGGGTTTTCAGTATAGATTTAATTATGACGCTTCTTCGGCATGGGGCTGGGGGTTCTGTATGGCTGCACCAACAATTACCTCTGCTTCTCCGCCTTCATGTATGGACCCTACCGCGCTAGGAGCGACCAATATAACAGCAACTTCAGCGGATCTTAGCTGGATGGCTGGTGGAACGGAAACCCTATGGAATATTGAGTATGGTCCTGCAGGGTTTACTCCGGGTTCCGGGACGACAGTTTCAGGAGTAACCAACCCCCATACACTTTCTGGGTTAACCGGTGCAACCGGATACGACTATTATGTTCAGGCGGATTGTGGTGGTTCTGGCACCAGCGCTTTTGCTGGTCCTTAT
>JABJPZ010000261.1 GCA_018663635.1 Crocinitomicaceae bacterium | reverse complement strand
TTTGAAGCATTTGGTTTAGCAAACGAATTTGAAGAAATAAAAGAAGGAATAGACAGTGTGTCGAATCAAATTATTTCTGGGGTTCACGAAATGGTAGATTCTGTTCTAATAGACATTGAGGCGGATGGCATCATGGAGGGCATCAATGGCCTTATGGACGTTTTTATGGATGACAAAGATCAGCATTAAAATTGTCCGGCTAGCGCGAAAGGTTTTTTTACCCCAGTCACTAATCCTTCTATAGTGAAAACTTCAAAATATGCGATATATGTTCCGATTCGAGCCTTGAGTCTATCATTGGTAATTCCGTCCCATGTGAACACCCCAGTGATTCCTAAGAGTTCGTTCTGCACTAATGACTTTATTAATCTGCCCTTAGTATCGTAAATGCTTACATTTCCTACATAGCCCGGACTATCCATGGAATAAGAGATGTGAATAACGTCTTCGTGGCCATCGTTATCAGGAGAAAATATCGGGGGATCTATTTCGATATTATCTTCCGTAACCATACCAGGATAATACTGCGAATTTTCAAATCCAGGAGTAGCAAATCCAACGGACTCTGCTGCCGAGTGCCAGTTCGAAGCGTTGTTAGTACTTTGGTTAAAGTCAATTCTTTCTAAAGAAATCCCGTCAGGATTGTTGATTAAACCAAAATGCATGTCTTCGTGATAGGAAAAGAAATCACTAACTGGATTAGAAGGGAGGATTAAAAAAACATCTCCAGATTCGTTAGAATAAGTGGGCAAATCAGTTTGTACAAACCTCCCTGCTTGAGCGTTTAAATAATCTCTTTTTACAGCATTGCTGTCTTCTGTAAATACAACATATCCTTGAGGATTTAAAATGAAATTCGCGTTGATGTATTTTGCATTCGAAATCGTATCATCACTGTAATTCGCGAGATAAAACCCATGTACATCTATGAATCTATCGGAATTATTGTAGCACTCTACAAAGTCAGCTCCGCCCGTTAAAGGATTGAATAAAACTTCGTTTATAATGATGTCTTTAGCTCGAGGTACGCTCGGTAAAACAAACGAACTTACGCCCATCGGTAAAGTATTTCCCGAACAATCCGAAGCCCCGGTAACCGCAATTGAATAAACAAACCCGGTATCTAAAACAGACGCTAGAACAACAACAACGTCTTGCGGATTACCAACGGAAACTGTTGCACTTGTAATGGGCACAAAAGGAGCTACGACATACGCGCCAGGATTCGAAATCTCTTCTGTAAAATGGACCAAAAGAGTTGTGTTGTCAATAACAGTTACTTTATTGAGGCTAGGAGCAAGAGTATCAGGGGTGTTATTAAACAGGGCATTGATTACTCCGGGAGTGCCTCCGTCAACGCCGTCAGATGCCCGCCAATTTGACTTACTGCTGCACGGAAGATCTGGATTTATTTGTTCTAAAGACCATCCACCATCTTCTTTGTCAATATCTTGATACCAAGAATCTGTATAGTTAACGGCATCAATTAGATTGCCGCTGGCATCTTTTAAGGTAATATTCTCTCCTGCATTATTCAACGATGGAAATGAAGTAACTCCTATAACATTGGGCCAAAGGGGACTAAAGTTGGCTACTTCTCCTGTCGCAACCAAAATAACGTAAGCTCCTGGGCCTAAAGCATAGCTACCGATACTTCCAGTACTTGACCCATCTGAAAATTCCCAGCCACTTAAATCAAAATATTTGGTGCTAGTTGTATTTAAGATTTCTATAAATTCGGCATCTAGCAGACCAATTTGGGGCGTTGGGTCTGCTAAGATTTCATTGATTACAACTTCTCGATAATTCGGGATGTCAGGGACGAAATACATAAAATCACTCGAAGCGGTAATCATTGTATTTCCACTAAGATCTTCTATGTTCAAGGATGTTAATGTATAGGTTTGTCCGTTAACGAAAGGGGTTGAAAAAGACAGGTGTACGAGAGTCGGATCAACTCCATCTAACGTTGCACTAAAAGGTGTGCCTAGCCCGCCGTCCGCATTATAGTTGGATGAGGTTTGTGCACTTATAAGATCCAGAGGCTCAGTAAAAGTAAGGTCAACATCAGTGAAGCTAGTGGCGATTGTACTAATTAAATCGGGGGGAGTAAGGTCTATAGGAATAGCACCCACGGAGAAGTTATCAAAGTAGTGTCCGTTGACTGCGCTGGCAGCAGAAGACTGCTCAATAAAAACTCCGAAATGAGTGGAAGAGCTGATGGAATTGTCATTTACAACACCATCGTTTATATAACTTCCGGTAGCTCCATCATCTATTTCAAGAGACCAGTCATTAGCAACGGTTCTAATTACTCTAATATTGAAAGGATTACTACTGCTCGAATTAATGGTTCCATCAGTTCCATCTATTAATAGTGTTACTATTCCGGAAACCACTTTATAGAATGAAATTTCATCGGCGGTTCCACCAATTTTAATGTAGTATCCGTTAGTAACAGCATTTAAATCGGCATTATCAGCCATTAAAAAAACATGCGCATAATTAACACCAGACGTCGCTAATTGAAAGTCGATTGAAAATTCCCACTGTGCGTCAATCGATAGAGTGCTCGGCGTACTTAAATAATAGCTAGCCGCAACGGCACTATTTGATCGTAATTGATTAGCATCAATAACAAAAAACGCGTTGTCTCCGGTCCATGAAGGTGCAGCAGTAAAATCGCCGTCGGCAAAATCATCAATTACTTGTGCATTTAACGTTAAAGAGTTAACGAATACCAGCAAAGTAGTTAACAAAAAAAGTGACCGATATTTTTCAAGCGCGTGTTCCAAGACGTGATTTGTAAATATAGTACATTTGATGGCAAATTATTTAATGATGAAGATTGCGGTTGTAGGTGCCACAGGTATGGTTGGGAGAATTATTTTAAAAGTTCTTTCGGAAAGGAGTTTGCCCATTTCAGAATTGATTTTAACGGCCTCGAATAGAAGTATTGGTCAGCGAATTAGTTGGGGAGGATCCGATCAAATTATTGTGGGTTTACAAGAAGCGCTGGATGCGTGTCCAGAAATTGCAATTTTTTCAGCTGGCGGTTCTGTTTCGAAAGAATGGGC
>JABJPZ010000260.1 GCA_018663635.1 Crocinitomicaceae bacterium | reverse complement strand
CTAACTCCTAATCTCGTCTCTATGTCTCCGTCTTTTAAACTCAGGACCCCACTACCTTCTTTATTTCCACTAACGCTAAATTCAAAACCTCCCGAACCTACAAAGAGCGCACAAGAATCTTCTGTTAAAGAACCTTCAACTGTATTGTTATCAATGGTTATAGCTACTTCTCCTGTTGCGTTTGCACTGCCAGCCGCATAAATAGAGTTGGTACCATCAGACAGGAGTAATGATCCAGATTTTTCTTCCAAATCTGCTTCTACCCTTATGACGTCTGCTCCACTTTTCACACTGATCATGCCTGAGCTCGAATTATTAGAAGCAACATCTAATTCTATGGCATCAAAACCTATGTGAATACCTGAAGAATCAGGTGATACCAAAGCGCTTAATTCCTTGTTATCGAAAGCGAGGTCTACACTGCCCGTTTGATTGTCTTTATCTGCTGCAATTGTGAAATCTGCATTGTTGTCTTTGTAGCGAACACTTCCAGCTGTTCCTGATGTATTTCCTGCAATACCAAATTCCTGATTGCCATTTTTAAAGTTCAGTGCACCTTGGCCTCCTTCTTGCAATCCCGCATAAAAAGCTTTGTTCCCTCCATCAAATTCGAACCCTAAGGATCCTGTCCCATTTTCAATATCCGCTTCAATATCGACACTCACATCACCTGTTGCCACGTGAAATTCTCCACCCACATCCTTTTGCCCAGAAATATTAACAGTCGTTCCTGCTGCCTCTATTGATAGAGAAGCTGACGCTTCTTCGACATTGGCCGCTAAACCTAAATTAAAATCCGGCAAAGCAATATTTAGAGCTCCCGATTTACTCCCTTGATCTCCGGATAAGTTGAACGAACTGCCATCGTACTCTAATCCAATGAAAGCGCTACCCGCTGAACTATAGCCAGCATCAAATGATTTATCCTCAGAAAACTGCAAATTGAGATAACCTCCATCTTCTTGTACTCCAATTCCAATCGATTGCTCCCCATAGGAAAAACTAAGGCTACCCGTTTTCGTCATTCTGTTAATTTCCGCAGCAAGCGCAGCACCGCCCAAATCAACATTTAAATAACCCCCACTTGTAGCATCGATTCCCAGTCCAATATTGTTTCCATCATAGCCTATACCTAAATCAAATTTTCCCGCGGCGTCTGCCGCAATTGAAAAATTAGTTGCCCCTTTCTCGAAACTAAAATCGACGCTTGGTAAATTACTAACATCGGCTCCTAATCCTATGGTGAAATCATCTTTTTGATAAGAAATGGAACCTGCCTTTAGGTTTTCTGCCTCTATTGTAAGTTCTCCTCCAGCTACATCAACCGTTAAAGACAATGGGCCGACTGCCTCCAATGCTGCTTCTGCTAGTTGTTCACCTACCGCAGATGCAATGCCTCCAGCGCCTGCTGTTCGAGAACTCTCATTAATAACAGAAACATCTCCCGACATATTTAGGATAAATTCACCGTCTTCAAAAACTTCCAGTTCAGCGCCAATATCAGAAGCGAATAATTGACCTCCTGCTGGGTCAATTATTTGCAAGTACAACGCACCTCCAAAAGCAATATCTGGATCAATTGCAAACGCACCATCAGACATAGACATGTGGTGGTAAATTCGTCCTTCCATAGCCGTTATATTAAATAATGGAGCTACGGATATTCCCATTCCTTCTGTGTCATTAAACCAGGCATCAAAGTACCAAAACTTGAGCCCATCTTTATCTCCTAAAATCATATTGGCGCCTGCCTGAATTTCGGTAGGCACTTTAATTTTTCCATTAATTCCACCCGCAAATGAATTACCCCATACAGGATCATCTGACCTCAATTTTAAATAGCCTTCTATATCTACAATGGAATTATTAACTCCTATGAACATTTCAACACTTGTCAGTTTTTGATCGCCACTGGATTCAGTAACATCTGGAACAGCAATTGCAGGAGAAGGTTGCGAACCGCTCGGCATTTCAGTATCGTCACCTGCCGATGTAACGCTCGAAACGGCTAAAAGAGGCGGACCATCTTCGCCCACAACGTCGTCGCCTAAATCCATTTCGGCAATGTATGAAAACACATATTTTCCATCAACCAATGATGCTCCAACATCCGTTACAAATGCATTGTACCCGTTATAATCTCCCGCAACACTCGAATTAAGCTTCTTCGATCCGTTTTTGGAGCCTACACCTATACTGTTATCTCCGTATACTCTGAAATCTTCAATTCCATAAATGGTCGTGTTTAATCCAAGGAGCTCTGCATCAATTTCTAGTTCTAGTCGATTATTCTCTGCAAAAACAGCCCTATTGAGGGTAATGTTTACCCTATTTTCACCACCAAATGGATTGACAACCACATCTCTCATCGTTATGTCATCATCTAAATAACCCAATTGTAATCCTTGATTTTCAACAGGGACTGTGAACGTAAATTCCGCGTCTAGATCAACGAATGGAATCTTAATCTTTCCTTCTACCGTACTTTCAGATACTTCACTGTTGTCAACATTTAAATTTCCCGTAAAAGCTGTTTTAAAATCATTGAATTTAGTCTCATCCAGGTCGTCAATTATCCAATCATATACCAAATGAAGACCTTGCCCTTGAATCCAAAATTCAAAATCATCCTCCAGGTCTTCCATTTTGTCAACCGTTTGCGGCAAAGACAGCTGATTACTTCCATCAAATGAGCTCGTGAAAAAGCGCACCTTAAAATTCGGGAAGTAGATTCCCTTCCAATCTGTCTGTATACTCAGTTTTCCAGGAGAAACTGACTCTGACAGATCTACAATGGCGTTAACCGGCATAAAGGCCATTTTAAATTGGTCTACAGGAAATAAATAATTCGGAGCCGAGCCCAATAGATTGGTCACTTCAAAGTAGCTCAACTGCTCTTGTTGCGTAAATGAAAATCCGTACTGATTTCCATCATTTGTTTTCACGTTGTCATTAACAAATACCGATCCTAATAGTGCCAATGAATAAGTATTTGCACTCAGCTGGATTTGCGAATTCGTTAGAAGATTAATTTCAAAATCCATCGGGTCGAGTAAATCAAAGTCGTTTCCTTCCGCCAATTGTGCTGTACCTGACAATTGGAAACTAGAATTCGCACTGAACCACTTATCCACCGTTTTTACCTTCGACCCCTCAAGATCGGTGGTTGGATGCGGCAATGGCCATTCTATATTGCCGTAATAGGAGATTCCAGCTGATGTAACTCTTCCTTGTTTATAATTAAAAAACGCCGATCCATTGTCTGCATAATTCGGTATCAATTCTAAAGGATCCAAGTCTGCTAAATCAAACAGTATCGTCCCGCCTATCATAATATTTAAGTCACCCGCTTGATTAACTGATATATTTTCAAAATCAACTTCTACATAATCCTCAGGATCTTGTGACATCGGAATTCTGCACGTTCCACTCAAATTGTTCAAATCGCTACCATTCAGTTGAACGATATCTAAAATATTACTTCCGGCCAGTAATTTTTCAATCAGCGGAGGTGTGTAGAACGATTGTACGGTGGATTTTGCTACCTCTTGCTCTTCGGTGTTTGCAACAACCTGCCATGCAAACTGTTTACCAGGTTCTAATGTTTCAGTAAGCAAATAAGTACTGCCGTATGTTGAGGTCGTAACCGGTTGTGTATAATCAAAAACAGATACATTATTTTGAACAGCCTCCTCTGGAGATTGATCTTCTAACATCTCGTAAATAAAAATGGTATAGTCAAAAGACTGACCGGCAACAGCCTTATCACTGGTCTCCCAAGCAAAAACTTTTTGATCTAATTTTCCAAAGACCAATTCATCAGCAGGTGCATTTAAAACAAGGATTCCGTCGGATGGGTATCCATAATAAAACCAGCACCACTCACTATGGCCATTGTTACCATAAATATCTTGCTCATCTTCGTCCACAGCTCTTACTCTCCATACATACTTTTTGCCTGCCGTCAAAAGCGTGGTAGTAAAATCCATTGTTTGCGAAGTTTGATTCATAAAGTCTGACTCATAAACCAACAACGCATTGTTATTTTGAACAGCAAAATAAGGATCTACATTCTCATCTGTTACTTCATAGACAAACAATTTATATAATGAGGTTAGCGATATTTGGGGTGATGCGCCCCCAGCAATTTGCCACTCAAAATAAATATTCTGAGGATTGTTTGGCAAAACCACATCTTCACAGACAGGTTTTAATAATACAGGTGGAGGCTCGCTAAATAAGTAGGCAGTAGCGCATCCCGGTAATGATAAAGGAATGCCCGTTTCGTAGTCTAAAATTTCGACACAAAACTCGTAGAGTCCCTCAGGTAATTTTCCACTCTGATTTAAAGAAGCAGCAGTTATTCCTTGCAAATCTAGATTTTGAACAGCGAGGTACTCATAAAATTCGGGCCCCGTTAGGGTTAAAGGAACGCCAGGAGAAACATTAATTGGACTAGCTGGTTTAAAATTATTACTCGTGGATATTTTCAAATCAGCACTCTCAATGGTGAGCTTTAACCTCACATCCCAAGATGGTTCGGAAAAATCAGTAAAATTGAGTACACACTGTAAACTATTAGAACCAATGGAGTAATAATCCGATAAAAAAACTGGACTTGGCGGATTCAAAATAACGGCAGCATTAGATGGCATTATTTGACCAAAACCAGTATTCAAACCAATCAAACCTAAAACAAGAAAAAACACAATTCTTTTCATCTTATCCTTTCTTAAAATTGTATTTATACCCTATTGTAGTAATCATTTCTGTATAATTTTTCGTTG
>JABJPZ010000259.1 GCA_018663635.1 Crocinitomicaceae bacterium | reverse complement strand
TTTAGCTTCCAGGTGGCTTCCTATTTCCTTAAAAAAGTCAACTTGTTTAGTTAAGTCATCTTGGATTTCTAGAATGGCTTGTTTTATTGTATCCGGACTGGTGACAAATATGTTAGCTGGAAAGATTTGAATTTCCTGAAACGCTTCAAGTGTGTTGTTGTGCTCTGGTTCAAAAGTTTCGATACTTTCTATCTCGTCTCCCCAAAAGACGATTCGTATTGCAAAGTCAGCATAGGCTACATATATATCAACCGTGTCACCTTTCACTCGGAATTGTCCTCTTGCTAGCTCAATTTCTGTGCGAGAATAAAGATTTTCTACTAATTGTAATAAAAATTTATTTCTAGAAATAAGTTGACCTACGTGTACTTTAATTAAGCCTTTGTGAAACTCAGCTGGGTTCCCAATCCCATAAATACAAGATACAGAGGAAACAACGATTACGTCTCTTCTTCCTGAAAGTAGTGCGGATGAAGCGCTTAATCTAAGCTTTTCAATTTCTTCGTTAATAGACAGGTCTTTTTCTATGAATGTATTGGTAATAGGCAGGTATGCTTCTGGCTGATAATAATCGTAATAGGATACAAAATATTCTACTGCATTGTTGGGGAAAAAGGCCTTGAATTCCCCGTATAATTGAGCCGCTAAGGTTTTGTTGTGAGATAAAATAAGCGTCGGTCTATTGACTTCGTTGATTAGATTGGCAGCTGTAAATGTTTTTCCGCTACCTGTTACTCCCAGTAGCGTCTGGTGAGCAACTCCATCTTTAATTCCGCTTACAAGTTGGTTAATTGCTTCTGGTTGATCACCTGTTGGAATAAAATCACTGACTAACTTAAAATCCATTTGGCTGCAAATTTACGAGTTTGATTTTCGGATATCGACGTATTTACTAACTTTATTATATGCTTGATGAAAAGATGTTTAAAAAGCTGAATACTGCTCAACGATATGAGCGCCTTAAGAAGGAGGGAAGACATCTTGCGTCAAGATATTATGCTGATTATAATGTTCATCTGTGTTATTTAGAGCCGCATTATGTGGAAATATGGTACAAGATGGGGTTTGATATGATTTATTGGGTTGAAATCGTCAAGAATATGGACACTTTGATTGCATATGCCGATTTAGTAAATATTAAGAAAGATTTGGGTTTGGATTGAAGTATTTAATAATAGTCATATTGATGGTTTCTTTTTCCTCAATCGGCCAAGTTTCTGGGGTGAAGAAAAAACGTTCTTATGTAGACTCTTGTGCTAAGTCTCACGTCGTATTGCTCAAAAAGGGCGTATTGTTAGTGAGGCTGCAGACTCGAGAAAAATTGCTTTCTTCTTTGTTGGCCAAGAAAGATGATGCCGAGTTCAATAATCAAAAGAGAATTATTGCTTTAGAACATTTGGAAATTGTAAATGCCGTACGAGCGAATTATCACTTTTCCGAGTATTATTTTTTCTACTCTCATCAATCCGGCAGAGTCAAGAAGCGAGACTTTAATGGTGTAATTCTGAATGACTCTCTTCAGGTTGTAGATATTGTTATTGAAAAATTTCATGTTTTGGATCCTTACACGATTGAATTTAAGGCAATGAATTCTCATCAGTCAGGAATAAGTGTTTTGGATAGTGATTTTGTGCAGTTAGAGAAGCCATTTCCATATTATGTAAGGAAAAGAGACGCGTTAAAATTTTTAAGAAGGGATTATATTCAAATGATACAGCTGCTTCAGAAAAATTTAGATTTTTCAGTCAAGAAATGGGGATTAATATCAGGGTAAATCTTGCTTGTTTCATTATGTGAAACGTATTCCTTTTGTGGAATAGTGTTCCCATTTTGGGAATAACGCTACATTTACGATATTCATAGTTGTCATGTTTCCAGCACATTAGATAACGAGGTCTGATGCTTGCAATTAGTTCGTGCACTACCAAATAAATGTATGTAGTTTGAGTAGCTAACAAGATTCCGTAGTATGAAAAATCTAATCGTAAGTTCCATTATAGCCGTTTTTGTATTAATCTCAACAGTGCCTGTTGTTTGTCAGGGTAATATGGCTGATTTGAGCTCGTTACAACTTACTATCAAAGGAGAGGTTCTAGGGATTGAGGGTAAACTGAAAACCTATGAACTGAATGTGATGGAGCATGGTAAAATGATTTACACATATCATGCAGAAAATGGCAAATTTAGGTATACTGTTCCCTACAATTCAGACGTCATGATTGAGATTAAGGCCGAGGGCTATTATACCAAAAGAATTGCCGTTAGTTCTAATTCGAAGGCTCGATTAGGAGATGGACCAGTATTGTCATTGCAGATGTCTGTTCTTTCGAAGGAGGAATACCCACAGCTATCTGCTGTAGAAGACATGTTAGATTTCCCTTCGGCATTTGTGACTTACGATAGGGCTGGTGTGCATTATGATAAGAATGAAGCGTTTAGCAAGGTGATCCACGACGAGATCGTTAAATTATTACCAAATATTAATTACAGCGACAGTAAATTGGCTGTAATTGAGTGGTAATGCCGTCGCAACAAGTAAACAAATGTAACTATATGGCCCAGTGATGGGAATATAGCGACACCTTCGTTTTGGCAAATACGATTTTCGTCTAGACCAAAACATTGTTTTTCAATTAATTTGTTTTTTAAGTTAGGGCCGTCAAATTGACGGCCTTTTTTCTTTTCATTTTTCGGAAAATGAAATGTCTATTTCGGAAAGAATCAATAACAAAGTGCTCCTTGTATAGGTAAACTTAATACAAGCCAATTAACCCTTAAATCCTGATATTATGAAAAATCGATACACTTTATCTTTTGCTTTGTTACTTGCTTCATTAATGCCTGCAATAGTTCATGCTTCAAAAATTATTCACGAAAAAAGCGTCCATATAAAAGGTCATGTAGTCAATGAATACGACAATGTGAAGCATTTTAAAATGAACGTTTATCATAATAGCAAGTTGTTGGTTTCTCAATACGCGACGGATGGAAAATTTGAGTATAAAATACCTCTAGACATTGATGTAGTACTGGAATTTGAAGCAATCAATCATTATACTAAGCGGATTGCATTATCAGCGATAAAACTAAGGGATGCCCTAGTTGAAGCCCCGATATTAGTGCTTACAGTTCAAATGTTTTCATTAATTAATTATCACGAATTAAAGTCAATTCAGGATATAATGGATTTTCCTTCAGCATTTATTTGGCTGGATCGTAATGGGAATTATTTTGATTTGAATAAAAAGCAAATGGATATCGTGAATAACGAAATCGATGAAGTACTGCATGCTGCTGTTGCTTCAAGTTAAAATTAGGCCAAATAGATGGTGGTAATACAATTAAAGCGCAATAATTCATATTGCGCTTTAATTATTGTTCTATTGCCAGATAGACCAAGATCTTTCTGCTTGCTGATGCAGCATGGTTGTGCCGTTTATTACAGTCGCATTTCTGAGTTCCCCTTTTTGCATAAATGCTGTTTTGCTTGGGTTGTAAATCAAATCAATCAATAAATGTCGTTCAGTAAGTAGGTCATACGGTATATTCGGACAAGCATTAATGGTCGGGAACATTCCCAGTGGCGTTGTATTTACAATGAGTAAGTGGGCATTTAGAACATGATTGTTTAGTTGATTGTAATTAAGCTGTGTCGTGTCCGGGTTTCTAGAAACGGTATTGCATTCCACGCCAAGATTTTCTAACACAAACCTTACTGCTTTGGAAGCGCCACCGCTGCCCAAAATAAGCGCTCGTTCGTGGTGTCCTTTAAAGAAAGGTTTAATCAGTTGCTTGAAGCCAAATGCATCTGTGTTGAATCCTTTTAGTTTTCCGTCTGTTATTGAAACGGTATTAACTGCTCCTATTTGCGCTGCAATTGGGTCAATTTCATCAAGATGTGGTATGATTGATTCTTTAAATGGGATGGTGACATTCAGGCCTCTTAAATCTTTTTGCGTTTCAATTAAATCCATTATTTCATGGATTGAGTTAAGCTCAAAATTAAAGTACTTGTGTGGTAAGTTGAGTGAATCGAATTTTTGAGTAAAGTAATCTTTAGAGAAAGAATGAGACAATGATTTACCAATTAGGCCGTAGGTGCGCCTAGGCATTTTTTTTCAATTTATTGGCAACAAATTCCATAATAAAAATAATACTGAAGCCGGCAATAATTAATACTAACGCCCATAGCAGCTGAGGGTCTTGATTAGAGTAGGTAAGCACTTCGCCACTTTTGTTGTACGTTGCAATTGTCCCGTATTCTGAGTTTGGTAACACGCTTATTTCCATAACTGACTGAATCTTTTCATCGTCAGTGCCTGCATGCTTTACAAACACTTGTTCAACTTTTTTCCAAGGCCAAATTTTATTTAAGGAGCCAATTAAAAATCCCGTTAAAACTGCGATTGTTAAGTTTTTAAATTTGACAAATAGCCATTTTAATAATTTGGAAAATGAAAGTAGGCCTACAACACATCCTGCGGCTACAACTGCAAGAAGGGTGAAGTTTCTTTCAGACAGGGCTTCAATTACAGGTTGATACGCTCCAAGTATAAGAAGGATAAAGCTTCCGGAAATGCCTGGTAAAATCATGGCACAAATCGCGATCATTCCGCAAATAAATAAATACCACGGTTCGTCCGAACTTCCAAATGGGGGTAGTATTGTGACGGTGTAAGCAGCAGCTGTTCCTATTAAAAGGCATAAAACTACTCCGAAGCCCCATTTTTCCAATTGCCTTCCAATGTATATAATGCTTGCGAGTACAAGTCCGAAAAAAAATGCCCAAAGCTTAATCGGTTCGCTTTCTAGTAGCCATTCAATGGCTTGGGCTAATCCTAAAAGGCTAATGCCTATCCCCGCAAACAGGGCGACTAAAAAATTGCCATTAAAACTTTTCCACGCGGCCGCGATTCCTTCCTTTTTTAGAATTTTTAATAGGCCTAAGTTGATGCTGTTAATTGAGTCCAAAAGGGTTTCGTAAATCCCCGTTATAAAGGCGATGGTTCCCCCGGAAACGCCCGGCACAACATCAGCTGCCCCCATGGCAATACCTTTAAAAAAGACAGTTAGGTGCGTTTTTACATTTTTCATTAGTAAGATTGCAAAGACAAATCAATCTCATTAGCCCAAGCGAGAATTCCACCTGTTAAGTTGTGTACGTTGTTGTAGCCAAGTCTACTTAACTCAAGTACAACTGCTCCGCTTCTGGCTCCGCTTCTGCAATGAATAATGACATCAATGTCTTTTTTGATTTTATCTAAATTGTCGAGTATTTCAGCCATTTTAATTCGCTCACCATCAATGTGAACAATATCAATTTCATGCTCTTCTCTAATGTCAATTAGCTGATGTGGATGTTCGTTTGTTCTCCAATTATTCAGTTCCTGTACAGATATACACTTCATCAGTTAGAATTTTTGACAACTTTTCTTGCTTTCGCCAAATCTCCTTCAGGATTTTGAAGGTCGTCTATAATGTTGTCGGGTAAGTAGTTGAAAAATGTATCACCTCTTAGACCTAGCCGCAAGCATTCTAAAGGAATGACGTCATTTGGTGCGATGTTTCCTAGATTTACATTCGCCCCAAACAGATTGATGAACCAAACTTGTTGCTTTTTCCCAGGTGCTTCCCAAAGTATTTTGTCAGCATCAATTTTAGCAATTATTTTATTAATTAAAATCG
>JABJPZ010000258.1 GCA_018663635.1 Crocinitomicaceae bacterium | reverse complement strand
ATTTAAAAGATATATTCCTTTAGATAAGGCCGAAATATCAATTGATTTGATGATAGTTTGTCCGGTGATTTGGATTGTTGGAGTGACGATCTGGCCTACAATGTTGTATACCTTTAACTCAATTCGATTATTACTTTCAAACGCTGCATTTATTTGAAGATTGTCATCACTAACATTTACTGTAATTTCGTGTGTTTGTGGTGCATCAGTTATATTGACAGAAAGGTTTTCAAGGACAACTATTGGAGTGGTATATTCAGCATTACAGCCGTTTAAATTTGTTGCATTTAGTGTAATTAAGTATGTGCCTTCGGTAAAATAAGTGTGCGTCGGATTCATCACAGAACTGTACTCACCGTCGCCAAAATCCCAGAAAAATGCTGAGCCATTTGAAATGTTATTAAAAGAGCAAGCCGATCCAGCAGTAAGGTATACTGTGTCACTGATTTGCATTGTGCCTGTTATGTCGAATTCTGCTGTTACTTCTATAGGTTCCTCTAAACGAATAGAGATTGAATCCAAACAACCATTGCCGTCTTCTATTAAGGCCTCATAAATACCGCTAGATAATTGGTCTATTGTTATTCCATTTTCTCCATTAGACCAAGATACACTATAAGGTTCGGTACCTCCGGCAATTGATAATGTGGCTTCACCATCAGTATTCTCGAAACAAGAAGGATGAACCAATTGAGTTGTAGCTGAAATTGCATTAGTTGATTCTAAAAGGACAGAGTCCATGATTTCGTTTACACAAGATCCACCATTATTCTCAATGGTTACGAAATATTGACCTGCTGATATGCCGTTAAAAGACGTTGTGTTGTTGGTTGTGGTTTCCGATTGAATAAGGTTCAAACTATCATCAAATAGCTCATAAGTCCAAGGTCCGTTTCCGTTACCAACAGCTTCAATTATGCCATCATTAGATCGGTGACATGCTTCATTCGTGGCAATAACATCATGTGGCTTTTTCATGTGAAAAAGAAATCGAGGAGCAGAGGTAGTGTCGTTGATTAAAAAATCATAAGAGCTAACGATTCCTAAATCAATAATAGAATCAAGAAGTAAATCTTCAAAAACCAAGCAGGCACTATTGGGAAAATATTCAAATCCAGAAAATTCTATCGAATAGTTCCCGGTTGCACCAACCACAGCCCTAATTGGAATAGAATAATCCTTGAGACTATCAGAAAGTGTATTTACCGCATAGTCTATTCCTGAAGATATAGTTGCAATTCCAGGCACGTCTTCATTGGTGCTGTACATCTTTGTTGCATCTAAATAAGAGTCAAAATTCTCAGTTCCTTCTGTGTAAAATCTAATTGCAGCTTCGTCAGCCCAACCATTGCCTACAATTTTAAATTTCATAAGACCTTCATTAATACTCGTACTTTTGAATTCGGACAATGCTGTTGTTTTACACGTTTCTTGGACAGTCAGTGATGCGCTACTTGCATTAGCATGAACCCAGATGGCTTGAGACGAAGCAATTTCCGGTGTACCGCCATTGATACTTACACCACCTAATGTTGTCCATGAAGCGAAAGTTTGCGTGTCCGTGTTCCAAATCCAGAATGTGCCGTCAATATTTGTTTTATCCCAATTCGGAGAATCAAAATCGATAGCACATGGGTAAGGATTACCAAACATATTCCAGCCATCCTCAAACGGATTACCAAAATTAGAGAATTGCAGATCTTTCGATATTTCCCCTTTGTTGATTGGACCAATGTTATTAATTGTAAAGGCCGCAGTAAGAGGTAACCCAGTTCCACTCCAAATACGAAAGCCTTCACAAGTTCCAATCGGATCAGAAATGTGTGAAGGAGCTTGCCAACTCAAGGGGTTATCTTTTGAACCTGCATATGTTTCGTCATAAGTTTTGACAGAAAGAAACGAGAAGTATGGATAATCCGAGCCGTTAAAACCTGCTGTTATGAAATCATCCGACCAATTGGCTAAGGTTTGATTAGCGATAGCTGAAGACTGTAATCTCCACCCGGTTCTTCCACCTTCAACAAAACGCTGCATTTCAACATCGCCGATAATGTCTGCTGTGGGTTGGATTGTCATAATGCTCCCCGTGCCCAATGCATCAGATACTAATACTACTGAGTTATTGGTGTTAAACACACCATTTGTTGGTGTCAATACACCATGTATGTTTTGAATTCCGGAAGATACTGTGACACCATTAACGTTATCAATTTCAATGTTGTTAAAAGCTGTTGTATTAATTAAGTTTTGAGAAGTGCCCCCATTAAACAAAACCGTGCTTTGTTCTGCTATAAATGTGCCTGTGTTATTCCAATTTCCTCCAGTAATTGCGTGCAAGCCGTCTCCTGAAAGCACACCTGAGTTACCATCATAACCCGTGACAAATTTCACTACTCCATCATTATCTAGAAGGCCTTCAACCTGTTCCAGATTATTAATAGCAATTTCAGCCGATGTATTTATATGTACGCTGCTTAACGGGGTTATTGCTAAATCGTAGAATGCATCAGGCACAACATTACTTACATCTTGGATCCCATTTCCATTTAGGGTTACAGAGTTTGAACCAGAAGTAAATAGCCCGCCTTTGTTAGTCCAGTTCCCACCAATATTAATTCTGTTTACACTAGTTTGGCTTAAGGCGCTGCCATCTGCAAGTTCTATATGGTGAAATTGCCAATCGCCATCGTTAAGTAAAGTGTGATCTCCTTCAAAAATAACTGTGCCCGCCGTACACGAAATAATTCCATCATTTTGAATGGTGCTAGTTTCTTGAAATCGAATAGTGCTGTTACCTGATTGTGTTATCTGGTCCTGAGCTGCGAGAGTTAAATTATCTTGAAATATTAATTCACCATCAGAAATGTTAATATCCATTTTCCCAGCTGCGGATTTAATTGCAACGTTTTCGGTTAATGTCATCGATCCACCAGAGATATTAATAAGGGTGCTATCGTCGTTTTGATTTTTAAAAATAGTTGTACCAAGGTTTATAAAAGTTCCACCAGAAAGGTTCAATGTTGAATTAGTAACGCCTCCAATTTTATTTCCATCGATTTCCAAAGATCTTACATCTCCACCATTGATGACAAATGTGCCGCCGCTCATATCAAATAAGCTATTCCCGACGGTATTGCATTTAATTTTTAATTTTCCCTTGTTATTTCGATCAGAATTTAAAGTTACATTGCTAGCTCCTGTTGACTCATTCATCGTAAAATTAGCTTCGTCAAT
>JABJPZ010000257.1 GCA_018663635.1 Crocinitomicaceae bacterium | reverse complement strand
TAAATGTAATTGCTATCATAACAAATATCTTCCCAATCTACATTGCTGGCATTCGCAACAATTGTCTCCCTTAAAATACCACCAGAATTAGTATCAACTTCATAAAGTGTAGCTGCACCACCCGAATCATTGTGAGTAATTAGGCGGCCATCGAGGTAAATCAAACCCGATGTTTCTTTTATCGAATCATTCAAATAGGTAATCAAATCGGCTTGTTGTGCGTTAAAAATAATTGGAGTCAACAACCAACAAAACATCAAGCATTTATGCATTTTTTCGAAGTTTAAAACCCTTTTTCTGTTTATAAAATTATAAATTCTCTGCCAAAAAAACGAGGAATCAAAAATTACTAAACTAAGAAGCATTTCTGCATCCATACTGTCGTTAGAAAGACAAGTTATACTGACAATTATTTTATCTTTAACGACTTTAAATTACAAACGTTATCATAATGAGTGACATTCAGACCTATATTGAAAAAAACAAAAATCGCTTCATAAAAGAATTGATTGAATTATTAAAGATTCCTTCGGTAAGTGCTGACCCCAGTTTTAAAGATAGCGTAAGGATAGCAGCGGAAGCAGTAAAATCGAGATTAATTGAAGCTGGTGCAGAAGATGTACAACTTTGCGAAACGAAAGGACATCCTGTTGTATTTGGGTCTAAATTAATTAATCCAGAGCTTCCAACAATCATGGTTTATGGGCACTATGATGTGCAGCCGGCTGATCCTGTTGAACTTTGGGATTCACCTCCTTTTGAGCCGGTAATCAAATCGACACCTATTCATCCTGATGGTGCAATTTTTGCACGTGGAGCTTGTGATGATAAGGGACAAATGTACATGACTATTAAAGCGTTCGAATACATGATGGATGCTAATGATTTGCCTTGCAACGTCAAATTCATGATTGAAGGGGAAGAAGAAATAGGTTCTGCCCACCTTGGAGATTTTATTGCTGAATATAAAAAAGATTTAGCATGTGATATTATTTTAATTTGTGACACGGGAATCATAAGTAACGACACACCCTCTATCACTGTTGGGTTGAGAGGAATGAGCTATGTGGAGGTGGAAGTTACAGGTCCTAACAGAGACTTACATTCTGGATTATATGGAGGAGCAGTTGCCAATCCAATTAATATATTATGTGAAATGATCGCCTCTCTAACAGATGCCAACAACCACATCACTATTCCGGGATTCTACGAAAAAGTAATTGATCTTACAACTAAGGAGCGGGAGGAAATGGCTAAAGCACCTTTTTCAAAATCAGCTTATATGTCAGATCTTGAAATAGATGACGTACATGGTGAGAATGGCTACACGACATTAGAAAGGAATTCGGTAAGGCCAACATTAGACGTAAACGGTATTTGGGGAGGTTATATAGGCAAAGGTGCAAAAACAGTACTTCCATCTAAAGCATACGCAAAGATATCTATGCGTTTAGTTCCTGATCAAACTTCTTCAGAAATTACCGATTTATTTACAGCGCATTTTGAGAAAATAGCCCCCGCAGGTGTTAAAGTAAAAGTAACCCCCCACCACTCGGGAGAGCCGTTTGCTACGCCAACTGATTTTACTGGATATGCGGCAGCCAGTCAGGCCATGGAGCTTACTTATGGTAAAAAGCCAATTCCTATGAGAAGCGGTGGAAGTATACCTATTGTAGCCATGTTTGAAAAGGAACTTGGGGTAAAATCTATTTTAATGGGATTTGGATTGGATTCAGATAAAATTCATTCTCCCAATGAACATTATGGTCTTTTCAACTACTTCAAAGGAATTGAAACGATTCCTTATTTTTTTAAAAATTTTGCAGACTTGAATACTAAATAAATGAGTGTTCTAAACTTGGACTAATCCTTGTATTACCATTAATATGATTTTATCATTAAAGCCTTTGATTATTGGATTCGTTCTTTTGTGCACAATGACTTCTTGCATTGAATACAAAGATGTGGAATTCATGGGAATAACAGATTATTCCATGACAAAGCTCAATGCTAATGAGGTCAAGATTTCATTAAAAATGAAGATTAAAAACCCCAACAACTATAATATATAAATCAAAAAAAGTGCGTTTGATTTGTTTTTAAATGATAAAGAATTGGGGAAAACAAGCATGCTGAATGATATCAAACTAGAAAAAAACAGATCACAAATACACGATGTTGTCTTTGAGAGTAATCTAAAAGACATTAGTAGTGGTATTTTTTCAAGCCTTGGAATCTTATTTGGTGGTAAAGCTACACTAAGGATTAAGGGGAAATTAAAAGCCAAAGCTTTTGGAGTGGGTAAAAAGTTTGAGGTAGACTTTGCCCAGGATATTAAAGCGAGTGATCTTAAATTTTAACTATTGAATCGTTTAGCAAAAGAATCCAGTCCGTATTTACTGCAACACAAAAATAATCCTGTTGACTGGTTTCCTTGGGGTGAAGAAGCACTGAGTAAAGCAAAAAAGGAGGATAAACTTGTCCTGGTCAGTATTGGTTATTCCGCATGTCATTGGTGCCATGTAATGGAGCATGAAGCGTTTGAAGATGAATCCATTGCTGCTTATATGAATCAACACTTCGTAAATGTCAAAGTTGACCGAGAAGAACGACCAGATATCGATCAAATTTATATGCACGCTGTACAATTAATGACGCAACGAGGTGGATGGCCATTAAATTGTTTTATTCTGCCCAATGGAAAACCATTTTATGGCGGCACTTATTTTCCAAAAGACCAGTGGATACATATTTTAAAACAGTTGGTTCATATTCAACAAACAACACCAGAAAAACTCTTTGAATATGCAGAAAAACTAACCGAAGGAATTATAGCGGCTGAACACATTAATAGTGCCGAAGTTGAAACCTTTCAGCTGCATTATTTAAAAGAAACCCTGAAGAATTGGTCCAGTCAATTCGATTGGCAAGAAGGCGGAATGAATCGAGCTCCGAAATTTCCAATGCCGTCTAATTATTCTTTCATTCAAAACTATCTTGAAAATCAGGAAGATGAAAAAATTCTAGCATTTCTGGAATTGACTTTACAAAAAATGGCGAGAGGTGGTATCTATGATCAGGTCGGTGGTGGATTTTGTAGATACAGCGTTGATGCTTTGTGGAAAGTGCCTCACTTTGAGAAAATGCTCTATGACAATGGACAACTATTATCTCTCTACGCCAAAGCGTACCACAGAACAAAGAATTTAGAATACCTGCAAGTAATCACTGAAATTACCCATTTTTTAAACCGAGATTTAATGGCCCAAAACGGGGGTTTCTACTCTGCACTCGATGCAGATTCAGAAGGTATAGAAGGCAAATTCTATGTTTGGACCAAACAAGAATTAAAAAGCCTTCTTAATGAGGACGATTATGTATTCACTACGAATTATTACAACGTCAATGAAAAGGGCTTGTGGGAACATGAAAATTACATTCTTCTTCGTACCGAGCATCAACAATCTGATCAAATTAGTAAGATTCAAAACATACTTTTAGAGGCACGTAATCAAAGAATTAAGCCTGGACTGGATGACAAAATATTGACTTCTTGGAACGCATTAGCGATCTCTGGTTTTGCTGATGCTTACTGGGCAACACAAAATACAGACTACCTTAAAATCGCCATTAAATGTGCTCATTTTTTACAACAGCAGCTCAGTAAAAATGAATTTGGTTTGTTCCATTCGTTTCAAAAAGGTTCATCAAAAATTAATGGCTTTTTAGAAGATTATGCTTTTACCTCATCTGCATTCATTCGGTTATTCGAAGTAACATCCAACGAGTCGTATTTAACGTATGCTAACGGATTGATTCAATATGCCATCGAACACTTCTTTGATAAAGAAAATGGACTGTTTAATTTTACTGATAAGCAAAGCGAGCAACTCATTGCGACTAAACAGGAAATTTCCGACAATGTAATTCCTTCTTCCAATTCTGAGATGGCACATGCACTTCTTTCTTGTGGTAATTACACGGCCAATGCCGATTTTATATCAATGGCAAAACAGATGCTAAGCAATCTATGGAGTTATATTAAAGATCACCCATCGGCATACTCGAATTGGGGGCAATTGGGTTTGAAATTATGTTCAGAACATAAAGAAATTGTTGTAGCTGGACCAAAAGCAGAGGACTATATAGAATTGTTGAAACCACTTATTACTGGTTCAACGGTTCTTCTCCATTGTTCAAAAGAAAGTGAATTATCCATTTTTAAAGAGAAATACCACGCATCAGAAACACGTATTTTCGTATGCAATAACGGCGCTTGTAGCGCACCCGTTTCAACCATTGACGAAGCTATAAAATTGATTTAATGCGGTTCACATTGATTCTACTTCTTGTCTCTAATGTTATATCTGCGCAACAAATCGATAATGGTCAATGTGGAGCTTACACAGACATGCCCTTTTTTAATGTCTCTTTTATCAAGGCCAATCAGATAAAATCAATGAAAGGAGCGATTTCGTTTAAAAAGGAGCTCGATATTATACGCCCTCAATACCTCATCGAAATATTTGAATTTGATGTTGAAGGAAAGCAAACCTCCAGTTTAAGAACGACTAAGAATAGTGCAGGCAAAAAAGACACTTCAGTAGTTTATTTTTCCTATGATGACGATTACTTAATTTGTAAAAGGAAGAGTGATACCTATGGATTTTTCTCTGACAATTATGCTTATGACTCTTTGGGCAGAATAATTCAAAAAACATACAATAGAGACGACAATGCTGGACCTAACAAATTTAATTTCGAACTAAAAAAGACCTACAGAATTGTATCGGAAGAATACCGTTACCAAGAAGTATCTCCGCAAGAACTAAAAAAATTACATTACAACAATTACAAACGTCCCTTTATGGAAGAAGTGATGACCTGGGACAAAAATGGTTATCTAATTGAAATGACATCAAAGACAGTTATAGGCAACAGAAGGAGCAAAACTACCTTTGAATATGATGAACAGGGTCAGGTGATGAAAAAAACAGAATGGCCCAACCTAGACAAAGCCACTAAATACGAAAACTATTACATTTATGATAAGCTGGGTAATCTAATTGAACACAACTTTCACAAAAACAATACGCATAAATTACATCGGAAACTACTCTATAACGGTGCGACAATGCTTTTAGAAAGCCAGCTTGCTAAGGAAATGTCAACAGGAACCATTACCATTACAAAATACAAATACACATTTTACAAGTGAGTGCTACCTATTGAACATTATTTTTGAGTCTTTTTACCAGCTATAAAATCTTTCAAGTAAAAAGGTTCAAAATAGGCTACATCGTCAAATTCTTGATTTTGATACTTTGCAATGCAAGTGGGAATTAATCCAGAAGCACTTGGTATTACTTCTTGAAAGTATGCATTTTGGTGAGCTAAATAATCTTTTGTTTTGGCCGAACCATCACCAAAAAAAAGACATTTACCTTTTGATATAAACTCTAAATACGCGGAATCATCAACAATGAGGGCCTCAATCTCATTCATTGAATTAGAATTCGAGTCGAATACTTGCGTAAACACTTCCATCCTTCTGGCGTCTATCATAGGAATATAATAATCGTATCCAGGGAAAGAAGCAATTGCTTGGTTTGTTAAACTCTGCAGTGTGGTTATCCCAATTAGTTTTGTTTCAGCACCAAAACAAAACCCTTTTGCCGCTGAAACCCCAATTCTTAATCCCGTGTACGATCCAGGTCCCATAGATACACATACTGCATCAAGTTCCTGCCATTCCATTTTGGACTCCTCAATAAGGTTATTTATAAAAACGTGTAACAATTCAGCGTGCCTGTATTCGTTTCCCGTATATTCTTTGATAGCAATGCACTCTTTCCCATCGGCGATACCGACAGAGCATGTTTTAGTCGCTGTTTCAATTAAAAGAATCTTAGCCATTATATCTTCGTTACTTTCACCTCCACACGCCTGTTTATTCGAGCCTCGTTGTCATTTTGTGGATCACTGTAAATCAATTGATCAGCACCATATCCTGCGTAGGTAAGTCGACCTTCGCCAATCCCTTCTTCAATCAGGTAATTGTAAATTGACCTTGCTCTTTCCTTGGAAAGGTTTTTGTATACTTTTTTCTTATTTCCTAAGCCATTTACATGTCCCATTATCTCCACATTTATCGTGGGATTTGCAATCAAAAAGTTCTTGATTCTTCGTAAATCCAAATACGAAGATTCAACTATAACTGCCTTGTCTGGCACAAACAATATATTTTGAAACTGCAACTTACTTCCAATTTTCAATCTTTCCATTTGAAGAACAAGGGTGTCATTTTCTAACTGGTCTGTGCTGTATTTTTGTGTTAAATTAAGGTAGTTTCGCTTCTCTATTTGAATAGTATAATTTCTGTAACGTCGTATTCTGCTAAGTACAAAAAGATCCTCTGAACGAAACACAGAATCGCCTTTTGGAACGTTCCTTACGTTTAAATCAACCTCTTTTAAAATCTCACCTTTATCATCTACAACCGTCATAATCAGTGTAGGAATAATGGGTTTTATTTCAGTTTTCAATTCAGGCTTGGTCATTAAGGTGTCTATCGCCCTAGCATAAATAAAATCGGCAACGAAGCTACCTTTAGCACCATAGGGTGCATCAATAAGAATAATGAATTCATCGTTCTCATTCACTTTTATAGAATTTGAAAAAGAGGATCCAGGGCCAGCCATTGCAAAATCTCTTCCTGCATTTTTCTTTAACCCGGTTAAGCTCCCATCTTTTGGGTTTCTCTTTGCAAGATTAGACCGAACAGGTAAAATTCCATTCGAAATTGAATCACAAAAATGCGCACCTTTTACTTTCCAAATAGTAAAATCTAAATCATCGGTGCCAACTGAAGGTTTCAATAATAACTCAAAATCAGTAGCCACGGAGAACTTGATTCTAATCCATAAAGAATTGTGCTCTTTTGTTGGAAAATAAGGATTCGATATCTCGTTATTGGCTATCTCCAATTGATTGCCGTACCCCTGCGGCATTGAAAATTCATCCAACATTCCATCCTCTAAAATCCAGGCATTAATACAATCACAATGCTCCTCCAAATTTTTCACTTCCGAATTTTGAGAATACGCAAAAACAGGCGCAACGATTATTGCTATAAACCCAAAAAATTTGAATAGTTTACACATATACTGGATTGATAGCAAGATAATTATTCAGAATGAAATCACCATAATATTCTTCATACACAATTCAACCAAAAAGAGCTTAATCAGTCAGATTCGTGGAAAGCCAAGTCGACATTTCTTCTAATTCCAAGCCTTTTCGTGATGCAATGTCTTCTACTTGATCCATTTGAATTTTACCTAATCCAAAATATTTAGCTTCAGGATGTGCAAAATACCATCCACTAACAGATGCTGCGGGATACATAGCTAATGACTCCGTTAATTTAACTCCTGTATGCTTTTCTGCATCCAGTAATTCAAAAAGCGTGATTTTCTCTGTATGGTCAGGGCATGCTGGATAGCCAGGGGCCGGTCTTATACCCCGATACGCTTCTTTAATTAAATCGGCGTTGCTTAATGCTTCATTGCTTTCATAACCCCATATTTCTGTGCGTACTTTTTGATGCAATCTCTCTGCAAATGCTTCAGCAAAACGATCGGCCAAGGCCTTCAACATAATAGAGCTATAATCGTCATGGTCCGCCTCAAATCGTTTCACGTGTTTCTCAATGCCACCTCCAGCAGTTACTACAAATCCACCTATATAATCCTTCAGTCCTGTTTCCTTTGGAGCAATGAAATCTGCCAATGACAAATTTGGTATTCCTGGTGCTTTCTTTAATTGTTGACGCAAATGATGGGTGTTCGCTAATAATTCTGTTCTGGAATTGTCTTGATAGATTTCAATCTCATCTGGTCCAATTGTATTGGCAGGCCAAATTCCAATTACAGCATTCGCTGTAATCCAGTTTTCTTTTATGATCAGATCAAGCATGGCATTCGCATCAGCAAACAGTTTGGTCGCTTCAACACCAACTACGGCGTCTTCTAGTATTTTTGGGAATCGCCCGTGTAGCTCCCACGTTTGAAAAAATGGTGTCCAATCAATGTATTCACGAAGTTCAGATAGACTGTACGATGGCAAGCTGGTTATGCCTGTAAATCCAGGCGTACAAAGTTGTTCCTTGTTCCATGAAATTTGTTTTTTATTAGCCACTGCATCCGTATAGCTTAAATACGATTTTTGATCTTTTTTCTTAGCATAGTTAACGCGCACTTTTTCGTACTCATTATGCAGATTTTCTATATACGATTCTTTGTTAGACCCAAGCAAATTTTGGACAACGGTAACTGATCTCGAGGCATCTAAAACATGTACCGTAGACCCTGTATATTTCTCTTCAATCTTAACTGCTGTATGCACTCTAGAAGTGGTTGCTCCACCAATGAGTAAAGGGATTTTGAAATTAGACCGCTCCATTTCTTTTGCCACATGTACCATTTCATCTAATGACGGTGTTATTAATCCAGATAATCCAATTGCATCGACTTGCTCCTCTACCGCTTTTTTTAAAATTTCATTTGCCGAAACCATCACACCAAGGTCAATGATTTCGTAATTATTGCAACCCAATACTACACCCACAATGTTTTTACCTATATCGTGTACATCACCTTTTACTGTTGCGAGCAAGATTTTACCAGCAGCAGCAAGTTCACCCTCTTTTCCCTCTTCAATAAATGGAAGTAAATAAGCCACTGCTTTTTTCATAACTCTGGCTGACTTAACAACCTGCGGTAAAAACATTTTACCTGCTCCAAAAAGATCACCTACAACATTCATCCCGTCCATCAATGGACCTTCTATGACTTGAATAGGACGCTCAAAAAGATGTCTACACTCTTCTACATCTTCCTCCACATAATCTGAAATTCCTTTTACCAAAGCATGAGCGAGCCTTTCTGCAACTTCACCCTTTCTCCATTCCAGATTTACTTCCCTCTTTTTACCATCTCCCTTAACCGTCTCGGCCAACTCGAGCAATCGTTCAGTCGCATCTGGCTTTCTATTTAATAACACATCTTCAACGTGCTCCAACAAATTCTTCGGAATGTTATCGTAAACTTCCAGCATTGCTGGATTGACTATCCCCATATCCATTCCTTCTTTAATCGCATGATATAAGAAAGCAGAATGCATGGCTTCTCTAACTAAATTATTTCCTCTAAAAGAAAAAGAGACGTTACTCACTCCACCACTCACATGAGCACCTGGTAAGTTTTCCCTAATCCACCTTGTTGCCCGAAAGAAATCTAAGGCGTTGTTATTGTGCTCTTCCATTCCAGTAGCCACTGGAAATATATTAGGATCAAATATGATGTCTTGAGCAGGAAATCCTACTTTTTCAACCAAAACTTCATACGATCTTTTGCATATTTCTATCCTTCTTTCATAATTATCAGCTTGACCTTTTTCATCAAATGCCATAACAATAGTTGCAGCTCCGAAGGCTTTTATTTTTCTGGCATGGTTGACAAAAACATCCTCTCCCTCTTTGAGTGAAATTGAATTCACTATGCTTTTACCCTGAACACATTTCAATCCTGCTTCAATGATTTCCCATTTCGATGAATCAATCATTATTGGGACTCTAGAGATGTCCGGTTCCGATGCGATTAGATGAAGAAATTTCGTCATGCTTTGAACGCCATCAAGTAAGCCCTCATCCATGTTAATATCTATGACTTGAGCACCACCCTCTACTTGGTCTCTCGCAACCGAAAGCGCCTCTTCCAGATGTCCTTCCTTAATTAGTCTTAGAAACTTCCTCGATCCGGTAACATTGGTTCGTTCGCCAACATTAATAAAATTAGATTCTGGTGTAATTACCAATGGTTCTAGACCACTTAGCTTCAGAAAAGGCAAGTCATGCCACTTGTAGCTATAATCTCCCTCGTAATCTTTGTGTAAACTCATCTAATTACAATTATTAAGCAACTGTGCCGACTTTTCGTGGTTCGTATTCTGTCACTAATTTGGCAATCTCTGTAATGTGTTCCGGTGTTGTTCCACAGCACCCACCTATTATATTCAATAATCCTTCATCGAGAAATTCTTTTATTTGATGTGCCATCATAGCTGGGCTCTGATCGTATTCTCCCATTTCATTGGGTAAACCTGCGTTGGGGTGAGCACTCACGTTAAAAGAGGAATTCTTATTGAGAGTTTGAAGGTAGGGTCTTAATTCTTTGGCTCCTAAAGCGCAATTCAAACCAATACTCAATAAAGGCATGTGTTCGAGAGAAATTAGAAATGCTTTTGTCGTTTGACCACTTAAGGTTCTACCTGAGGCATCTGTAATGGTTCCTGAAACCATTATTGGAACGGTTACTTGTAGTTTCTGAAAAACTTGATCAATTGCAAATAAAGCGGCTTTTGCATTCAAGGTGTCAAAAACCGTTTCAACCAACAAACAATCGACACCACCTTTTATTAATGCGTTCACTTGTTCGCTGTAAGCTTCCACTAATTGATCAAATGTAATGGCTCGAAATCCAGGATCATTAACGTCTGGTGACAAGGAAGCTGTTCGATTCGTCGGTCCAATAGAGCCTGCTACGAATCTTGGTTTTTCCGGTTCCATTTCAGAAAATTCCTGCGCTACTTCTTTGGCTATTTTAGCAGAATAATAATTAATGTCATGAACAGCATTTTCCAAACTATAATCTGCCTGAGCAATCCAAGTTCCTGAAAAGGTATTGGTTTCAACAATATCGGCACCCGCAGCAAAATATTTCCGATGTATGTCCTTAATAATCTCAGGCCTGGTTAAAGAAAGCAAATCGTTGTTTCCTTTTAGTGGAGACGCATGATCTTCAAACCACCCCGATCTGAAATCTTCTTCTTCTAATTTATGGCGCTGAATCATCGTTCCCATTGCACCATCAAGGACTAAAATCCTTTTTTTTATTTCTTCAAGTATTGTACTCATTCAATTATTTAAATTGGCAATATTAGAGCAAAAAAAAATCTCAACTATTAGCAAGAAGAGATTTGTATTTGGTTATCTATTCTAACTCATCTTTATTCATTCCAAAACCAATTGGAACAAAACAGGATTTAGCACCTTTCTATTAAATTGATTATTTAAAAGCGGTTGCCAAGGTATTCTCGGGCCTGATCCCTACACCTTTCTTTATAAGTTAATTGCAAAGAACGCTTAATGTATTCGTTTAAATTCTCGAAAAAACGCAAAAATTTTCTTTCGGAAGAGAATAAAAAGTAATACATAAGGAACAATGATTAAAAAGATAATTCCTGAATTGATATCCATTCCTGAACCTTTCGCATTTTCTTTGCACATAGCACATTGTGCTTGAGATTCAGTAGCCAAAAAAACTAAAATCAATAAAGAAATAAAATACCTCAACTTAATCACGGCACAAAATTAAACAATAGATATTAATTTGCAGACTGTTTTGTGAAATTTATCCGTAGTAAGGAAATATCATCGCATAAACAACTACACCCGTAATGGCCACATACAGCCAAATTGGGAAAGTAATTCTGGCTAATTTCTTATGACTTAAAAAATTACCCGCTATTCCTTTTACATAAGTAAAAAGTACTAATGGAATGACTGCAATTGACAAGACAATGTGAGAAATTAGAATAAAATAATAAATGTATTTGGAAAAACCTTGTGACCCATATTCTGTCGTTTCACTGGTTATGTGATAGGCAACGTACATCACTAGAAACAGACAAGACAGACCAATTGCTGTCTTCATTAATTTTTCGTGAAGCTTTCGTTTTCCAGATTTAATTGCAAGAACCGCCGACACTAATACAATTGCTGTTAACCCATTAATCAATGCGTAAACCGGTGGTAAGACAGAAAGGTCTACTCCTTCAATTTTGATTCCAAATAAGGCAGCTACT
>JABJPZ010000026.1 GCA_018663635.1 Crocinitomicaceae bacterium | reverse complement strand
GGTATAGGTCACATCGTACACCCCGTCGGCTGATGCAGAAACATCAATCAAACCGGAAGTAGGATCAATAGACAGTCCAGCAGGAGCGAAAGAGAATCCGCCTGCAGTTCCTGTAATGGTAGCAGAAATATCTGTTCCACTTTGGCATTCAGCTACAGAGCTGTAAGAATAGTGTGGATTGTCAGAATTAATTATAACCGTAATGGTAGAATCTGCAGGGCAAGGACCAGTCGTCGTATATGTAACATCATAAGTTCCAGGTACAGATGCAGAGACATCAATTAATCCAGATGTCGAATTCAGATTTATTCCAATAGCAGGGATGGATGTAAAAACGCCTCCTAATGTTCCCGAAAGAGTAGCTGAAATGTCTGTCCCGTTTACACACTCAGAAAGACTACTATAGGAATAGCCTGGATCTTCAGTAAACCCAGAAACAGTTATTGTTATGTTTTCAGTTGTGCAACCTCCTGCATTACATGCTTCAAAAATTACATTATAGGTTCCTGTTGATGTATAGATATGAGAACCGGGATTTTGGAGTGTTGAGAAAGTGCCATCGCCAAAATTCCACAACCAGGAAGTAGCTGGGTCACCAATAGAAGTAACATCAGAAAAATTAACCGTAAGTGGAGAACATCCGCTAATTGGATTTGCATCCCCATCAGCTGATGGAGGAGCAATTGAACAATCAACAATTTCTACAAAGTCTAATTTTTGCTCGCTATTTATGCAGCCCGGACCGGTGGTTCCAACTCTTACGTTGTCAATAGCAAGATAAGCTTGATCCCCACCAGAATTATTTCGAAAGCAAACCTTTATGTTTCCAGCGCTGAAACCATAAGAAGGAAGATTTACAACATGCTGCGTGGTAAAAGCATTTTCACCACCGGTTGAAAAGACCAATTGACCAGATAAACAATTAGCAACTGTAGCACCGCCGCCACCTACAACGTATACTTCATAAGCATCAGGGAATCCAGCGGAAAAAGATTCGCCATCCCATGCTAAAGAATTATTTCCTGTAATGGCAATATTGGGGGAAATTAGCCAGTCATCAGATGGTGTTGTGATTGGATTATTCCATCCAGTAGACCACGCCTCTTGATCACCTGCACCATCCAAATCGGTGTCTACCCAGGCAGTGGCATTCGTTCCATCAAAAATCGCAGCAACATTTCCAACCGACGAATTATTGTCGAGAGTAGTCCAAGTGCCAGGAATACCACTTTCAAAATCTTCAAGATAGGTTGTGTCAGACGGTTGATATCCTGGAGATGTGACTGTTAAATTAACATAATAGGTACCCACTGCTGCATACGAGTGCGTCGGGCTGGAATCCGTTCCGCTTAATGTGGTTCCATCGCCAAAATCCCAAGAGTAGTCGGTGTATCCAGTAGTATTTGCATTAAACGTAATCGGTTGATCAGTTAAACATATTGGGTTTGTTAAATCTTTAGTGAAGTCAGCATCAGGTGTTTCTAAAAAATTATACGGTATAATCCATGCCGTTGTATCCGCTCTACCACATTCATTTATTGCAGTAATGGTTAATGTGTCCGGTCCTGCTGATAAATAAGTCCGAGGTATACTAGTAACTTCAGTGGTAGAATTGATTGTGGCCCCATCAGAGGAAAAAGTATAAGACCAATTTAGAATTCCGGTATTAGGGCCAGAAGGTGCTGAACAACCAGTTCCATCGTAAAATGTCCCGGTATTTATAGTTACGTCAGTTGTATCGCAAAAAACATTTTCAGAAAAACCAGAGGCATAAGGGGAAGGAGCTGACCAACCCATAATTGGATAACACAATAAATCAAAATCTACACCCGCATAGGCACAATGCACTGGTGCTATGTTAAAGTCACCATCACCGCACAAGGAGGTGCTGTAACTATTACTTAGTGGAGAACCACCTTCTCCGTCTGTGTTCGACAATAGAACAAGCTCATCGGTAGGGTCTCCTGGAAACATTTCAACTCCTACGTGAAATGTCGTTCCTATTATGGTTGGTGCACAAGTTAATGGTATTGTGAAAACATTATAAAACGCGCCCGTAGGTACACCAATTTGCGTTGGTGAATACGCTTGTACCGCAACTGGTCCTGCACCAAAATCAGGCAAACCAGCGCCGTCGTCCTCAAAAACGACTACTTGAAATGTCATGTCATCATCCGCGTCATTCAAAAGTCCTAAGCCGATAACTACAGAACCAACAACCGAGGTTCCTGGATTTGGCGTGAAGTATTGTTGGTAATATCCAGCAGGATCTTCTGGTAAGGCACTTCCTTCAGAAGGAACACCTGTGAAATAACCATAAGCACCAGTGTAATAGGCAGGATTTGGTCCAATATCAGTCCAGTCAGCATCAAGTGTATCACAATCAGATCCCGTTGTTATAACCTCTATGTAATCGATTTTAGTCTCGGTGTCATTGCCATTTGTACTGTATACAGTCAACGAAACACTATACAAACCAACGTTGGTGTATGTTACCGTTGGAGGTGTCGAAAGGGTTCCAACCGCTGAAAGATCTTGTATCCATCTTGCGTTAGTTCCTGAGCATCCCGCACACGTTACAGTACCGCTTGCAGCAACATCAAAAATCCATTCAACAGAATCTATTATTGCTGGGGGTGTAGATAAATCTGTAAAATTGACGAGAGCAGGTGAAACCCAGCTTGTCGGTGTTCCTGAAAAATCTGCAACGGGTGGTAAAGTGCCGCATACTCCTCCGCCATTGGCTGTCCAGGATCCAAGATAAGAATCTATCATACAATGCATTCGACGCCATTGTTGATCTGTAAATGTTGTTGAACAAAACGAGTAAGACATGTGATTATTTACTTCCGGATTAGCAGGTGCAAAAGCATCACAAGCCTGTTGCGGATTCGTGTAGTTCGTGCAGTCGTACGAGTTAGTTGCATGAGGATGCGTATCAGAACACCAATCTCCTTCTCGGTCTCCTTCATCCAAATAAGGGCCACCAAGTGGAGTTGCGACTCCAGAAGTGTTGGATGAGCCATTTACATTTCTTACTTTTTCATAACAAGAAGAGCATGTACTTCTTTCATCCACCCCAGCGAACGTATGTTCAAGTCCAAAAGTATGACCCATTTCGTGTGCTAATGTGTGTGTGCCTACATTGCAATTTCCTCGATTTAGAACGACTCCCCCTGTCGATGATGTGCCACCCATTGGGTCGTAAGGGAATCTTGCGTAACCACCAGGTCCCATACTTCCAACAACATATATGTTGACCACTTGAGTTGGTGTCACGTTATACGTAGTTTTTAAAGAAACTTCTTCGGTATTTTCATCGTGGTTGTAATTTCCAGCATCCTCATAGAAATTGGCAGGATCGGCACAAAAGATAACGTTGTAGGATGCAAAATCTGCATTTAGTTCAGTCATCAAATCATCAATTCGTGTTTGATCAATATTAGAAGAAGCGCCACCGCTCCACATCACATGCCAAACAAGCTCTACATATTTGACACTTGCAAATGAGGAAACGTCTCTATTGGCTGGATTATCACATGATACCGTAAATGCACAACCTGCATCTTTTGCTTCTCCGTTTACAAAAGGTGAAGGTGTCCAGCATCCGCCAGCTGGAATTTTAGTGGGGTGACGAAAATCTACTTCGTGGCCATCTGGCGAAAGTAATTTACCATTTGAACTTAGCGGAATATTTGGGTTTAATTCATTGATCTGGCTACTATTGAGCTTTTGTCTTTTTTCGCTCACTGCAGCATTTTTTGTTTTCATATTGAAAATAAAACGATCCGTTTTAGAAATTGAATTATCTGTTTTGAAAAGTCTATTTTCCTTTTTGTAAGTTTCTTTTGGTAATCTCTTTTTGAATTGCTGTGCATTGATTGCAGTGGATAAAAGGACAATAATAATTGTAAAAAGAATTCTTTTCATGGGGTAGGTTCGTGAGTTATACTTGGTGCAAGAATTTATGATTAATTCTTATGGGTGAGTAATTTCGTAATTAACCGTGATTTAAACAAATTATAATAACCAATAATTTATTTTTTTAAAGCTATATTCGAAAATGGCGAAAAATAGAATTTCGGTATCAGATAATATGTTTAGGGCGCAAATCATTTAAATCAAGCTTAGTTTAGATTAAAAATTAATATTTATGAGAATTTCAGTCAATATCATTTCAATTGTTATCGTTTTGTTGTTTTTTGGTTGTAGCCAAGAAGTGCAGAAAAGAGTAAAAATAAACCCAGAATTTGCACAATACATTTCAGCTTATACGTCGGGTATTGTCAGTAGGGAATCGTCTATAAAAATAATGCTATCCGATGAGGTTGCCAAGGCAATAGTTTCAGAAGAGCAAACCATCGGGGACATTATCCGCTTTAATCCAGCTATTGAAGGAAAAGCAGTGTTTGTTTCAGATAGAATGATTGAGTTTACACCCAAAAATCTATTAAAAAGTGGAACCGAGTATACTGCATATTTCGATCTCGGTAAAATGACCAAAATGCCGCAAGGTTTGGAAGAATTTAACTTTCAGTTTAAGACAATTGAACAAGACTTAAATATTTATATTGATGGTCTTTCGACATACGTATCTGACAATTTGAAGGATCAACAATTATCTGGACGCATTATTACCGCAGACATAACAGATTCTTTAGCTCTTGTAAAAACACTTTCTGCGTTTCAAGATGGTGAGGAACTTCAAATAACGTGGAACCACGACTATGGTAATACACATCGTTTTGTGGTAGAACATGTAGCTAGAAAAGAAAAGGCGAGTGAGATTAAATTACTATGCAATGGGGAGGCTATCGGTGCGAGTCGCTCATCAGAGAAAGTAGTTCCTGTGATTGCCCTTGGAGATTTTAAAGTAACAAAGATGGCTGTAGTTCATAATCCGGAGCAATATGTGTTGATTCATTTCTCTGATCCTTTGAAAAAAAATCAAGAGCTTCAAGGTCTTGTTAAAATCGATAATATATCGAATCTAAATTTCGAAATAGAAGGACATGAAATCAAAGTGTTCTTACCTCATGCACTTTCCGGTAAGCGGGTGGTTCACACCATGGAAGGTATTAAGAATATCAATGGTTATAAAATGACAGAAGGCAAGAACATTGAACTTGTTTTTGAGGGTATCAAACCCAACTTTAGATTTGCAAATAATGGTGCAATTATTCCAAACTCCGGTGATGGTTATGTATTTCCTTTTGAAGCGGTGAACTTGAAGGCTGTTGATGTATACATTACCAAGGTATTTGAGGATAACATGATACAATTCCTTCAAGTCAATAATATGAAGGGCTCTTATCAAATGAAGCGTGTTGCAAAAAATATCATTAAAAAGAAAGTCGATCTAACTCAGGATGGAGCTAAAAATATACATGAGTGGAATCGATTTTTTCTTGACCTTACTGATATTATTGGGCAAAGTCCAGGTACTGTTCATCAGATTGAGCTAAGATTCAAACAAGAATATTCTGCGTATCAGTGTTCTGCAAATGAAGAAGACAATCTTCAAAATATAGAAATTGAAGAAGATCATGAGGATGCATGGAGTGAGGCAGATTGGCAAACGGGTTATTACTACGATGATTATTATTACGATGATTATTACGATGATTATGATTACGATTATCGAGAACGTGATAATCCATGCAACTCTTCTTATTATCGAAATAAAAAAATTGTCACGAACGTACTGACTTCTAATTTAGGTATTGTTGCAAAGGCTGGTGCAGACAAAAAAATGCATGTTTTTCTGTCGGATTTGAGAACTACAAATAACATGGCCGGTGCATTAATTGAATTCTATGATTTTCAGCAGCAATTAATTGGCACTGTCATGACGGATGAAAAAGGTATGTGCGACATCAGCCTATCGACGAAGCCATTTGTGCTCATTGCTAAGAAAGGAAATCAACGGGGTTATTTGAAATTACGTGATGGTGAGTCATTGTCCATGTCAAAATTTGATGTGAGTGGCGCTACCGTGCAAAAAGGGGTTAAGGGTTTTGTGTATGCGGAAAGAGGTGTTTGGAGACCTGGAGATTCCATTCACTTGTCCTTTATTCTGGAAGACGCGAATAAGGTTCTACCTGATAATCACCCGGTAAAGTTTAAACTTTATAATCCGCAAGGACAACTTGTTGAAAAACGAATAGCAACTGCTGGTAGGCAGGGGCATTACAAATTTGGAACAGCAACCGATAAGGATGATATTACCGGAACATATAGGGCTGAGATTAAGGTCGGAAACCGTGCCTATAACAAGTATTTAAAGGTAGAAACTGTAAAGCCGAATAGATTAAAAATTTACATGGATTTTGATGCAGAAATGTTGAGTAAATCTGCTCCTAATGAGATTAAACTTTCTACAAAATGGTTACACGGTGCAATTGCGAAAAATTTAAAAGCTAAGGTTAATCTAACCATTAATTCGAAAAGGACTTCATTTAAGAATTTTGAAGAGTTTGTGTTCGACGATCCACTGAAAAGTATCAAGGTAGATGAGGAGACCGTTTTGGATAGTAGGGTAGATGAGAATGGAGAAATAGTATTCAAACCTGAGATTAATATTGGTAGTAGTTCGCCGGGAATGCTAATGGCAAATTTTGCAACAAAAATAATTGAAGAGGGGGGCAATTTTTCGGTTGATTGGAAATCCATTAAATATTCACCATATGATTCTTACGTTGGTGTAAAAACACCAAAAGGAGGGTTGTATCGTGGAACTTTGGTTACAGACAAGGAGCATGAATTTGAAATTGCTACGGTAGATGCCGAAGGAAAAGCCATCTCTAGAGAAGGTTTAAATGTGAAGGTATATAAAATTGGTTGGAGATGGTGGTGGGATCGTTATGACAATGATTTGATGTCATATATTTCTCGGTCAAGCACTGTTGCGGAATTTGAGAAAAACATTTCTTCCGAATCTGGCAAAGCTTCATTCAAATTTCAAGTGAATCGTCCTTCTTGGGGTAGGTATTTAGTACGCGTAGAAGATCCGGTTTCTGGCCATGTTACTGGTAAAATATTTTATGTTGATTGGCCATACTGGGCAAGGGCGAATAGGACAGAAAATGAAAACGCAACGATGCTGAGTTTCTCTACGGATAAAGAGGTGTACTCAACTGGTGATCCAGTAAAAGTTTCTTTTCCGTCACCAACGAATGGAAAAGCATTAATCTGTGTAGAATCAGGAACAAAAATAATTGAGAAACATTGGGTAAAAACCACTAAAGGGGAAACCAAATTTGAATTTACAGCAACTAAAGAAATGGCTCCTAATGTTTTCGTTCACGTTACCTTGCTTCAAGCGCATGCTGTAACAGAAAATGATCTACCGATAAGAATGTATGGCGTTGTGCCTATTACGGTTGAAAACTCCGATTCGCATTTAAATCCTAAAATAAAAATGAAAGATGTGCTGCGACCAGAAAGTACCGCATCTATCACTATTAATGAAGCGGAAGGCAAGCCAATGACCTATACGCTGGCAATTGTTGACGAAGGACTACTGGACCTTACGGGTTTCAAGACTCCTCAGCCGTGGAATCACTTTTATGCTAAAGAAGCACTGGGAGTTAGAACATGGGATTTGTATGATCAAGTTATGGGGTCATATACGCAGGAAATGAGCAAGCTTTTAGCAATTGGTGGAGATGGAGAAGGTGGGAAGAAAAAACCTGCTAAAGCTAACCGATTTAAGCCAATGGTTCGATTTGTAGGGCCCTTTACGTTGAAGTCGGGAGCAAGCAAAACACATAAAATAGACATACCTAATTATGTTGGTTCCGTTCGGGTAATGGTTGTAGCCGGTCAAGAAAAACGATATGGTCATGCGGAGAAAACGGTACCGGTTCGAAGCCCCTTAATGGTGCTGGGAACCTTGCCTCGTGTTCTTGGGCCTAATGAAGAATTGAAACTCCCGGTTAATGTTTTTGCTATGGAAAAGCAAATAAAGAATGTTACAATTGAAGTAACAGGAAACGATTTAATCGAATTCACAGATGGAAATAAAAAGTCTATTCGATTTGAGAAAATCGGCGATGAAGTCATTAATTTTCCATTAAAAGTGAAAAAGAAAATAGGAATTGGTAAGGTTAAAATTATTGCCAAAAGTGGAAAGGAAGTGGCGAAATTTGAAATAGAATTGGATGTTCGAACACCAAATCCTATGGTTGCGGATATTTCAGAAACAGTGATAGAGCCGAATATGGAGTGGGTTTCTAATTTTAAATTTAGTGGGATTGGAGGAACGAACTCTGCGACGATTGAAGTGTCCGCTATTCCACCTATGAATTTGGATAAAAGACTCAAGTATTTGATTCGGTATCCACATGGGTGTATTGAGCAAACAACGTCATCCGTTTTTCCGCAGCTATTTGTCGATGACGTAATGGATTTGAATAATGATTTTAAAATTGAGCTTGATAAAAACATCAAAGCCGGAATAGATCGATTAAAATTATTTCAAACTGCAGAAGGTGGATTTGCTTATTGGCCTGGTCAATCTGAAACCAATGAGTGGGGCTCAAATTATGGTGGTCATTTTCTTATTGAAGCTGAAAAACAAGGTTATAAATTGCCAGCTCAACTCAGAAAGAACTGGATTTCTTATCAGCGTAAAAAAGCACAAAGCTGGAAAATCACGAAAAAGAACTCAAATTTTCATGGGTACCGATACAATAATGATTTGTCGCAAGCATATCGATTGTACACGCTTGCATTGGCAGGATCTCCGGAACTAAGTGCCATGAATAGAATGCGTGAGCATAGTGCCTTGTCAACGACGGCTAGATGGAGGTTGGCGGGAGCTTACGTATTAATTGGAAGACCAGAGGTAGCCAAACAATTAATTAACAACGTAGGTGTAGATATTCCGGATTACATGGAGCTTTCATACACTTTCGGTTCTTCTCTTAGAGATGAATCTATGATTCTGGAAGTATTAACTCTAATGAATAATAAGTCTAAGGGAGGCATGTTGGCAAAAGGAATAGCCGAAGCAATGAATAATAATGGCTGGATGAGTACACAAACAACGGCTTATGCCTTAATTGCGATGAGTAAGTTTGTTGGTGTGAATGCTACGGACAAAACCATGAATTTCACCTATAAACTAAACGGTGGGGCAACGAATAGCAAAAATACACAAGCTCCCATATTCACGGATAAGTTAGATGTGAAAGTGGAAGAGTCGGTGCTTAAAGTTAAAAACCTTGGAAGTGGTTTGCTGTATGCTAAGCTTGTAGTCGAAGGTATTCCGGTGTCTGGTGAGGAAAAGGCTGCAGCAAGTAACATGTCAGTTAGTGTTAATTATATAGACATGGATGGTAATGCAATTGATCCGGCTGTTTTAGAACAGGGAACAGACTTTGTTGCTCAGGTAAAGGTGACCAATCCAGGAACCAGGGGTTATTTAAGAGAAATGACGTTAAATCAAATTTTCCCTTCGGGCTGGGAGATTCACAATACCAGAATGCAAAATTTCACCTCTGCTGTTTCTGCAGGTAGTTTCGATTACCAGGACATAAGAGATGACCGTGTTTATACGTACTACAGTTTAGGAAAAGGAAGTACTAAAACATTTAGAATTCAGCTTAACGCCACTTACCAAGGTAAATTTTATCTACCTACTGTTGAGAGTGAAGCGATGTATGATAATACCATTAATGCCCGAATCCCAGGTAAATGGGTGCAGGTTGTTCCCGCTGGTGGAAAGGCTGAGGCCTTCTAAATAAATTGCTTTTGGGGCGGCGTTCTGCTGCCCCTTATTATTAAAATAATATGACTTTTCATTATACAATTAGCTTAAGGTTTTGATGTCTTTTGTTTTAACCACATAAACGGTTTGGATAATCTGAAACGATATCATGTAGAGTAGGAATTTGGCATTTTTTGATGTATTCAATTTTATTTACTGTCCAAAATAAATTTCCAAAATTTTGCGCATCCAATTTTGAATTTGGGATGAATCAATAAATAATAGGCTGTGTCAATTACTTTTCAGTACGAGTCCAATGTTTAAATTGATTCCTTGCCCAATATTTCTTCCCGAAAGGACATAAGATGTTCCTGCAAAAGCCCCGAGTCGTTCAAATATCGGAGAATAAAAGGTAGCGCCCAATTTGTGGTAATTAACTCTTAACTCTTTGAAGGTTGACGGAGCAGGTGTCCCTCTATAGTCAAGACCGCCTAGGCACGTTTGATGATCATACCAAACATCGAAATACAGCTTGGATGTTGCCCTCCCTATTTTCAGAGATCCATTTATGCAATCAGGAACAGGATCTGACTTATAGCCATATGCGAATTGCAAAGTCCCGAACCAG
>JABJPZ010000256.1 GCA_018663635.1 Crocinitomicaceae bacterium | reverse complement strand
TTCGCAATCAAAGGTGTTGTTTTTCACAAGCCAGTTCCAGTCCTTCTCTATATTTGACGCATTAACAACTAACAAGTATTCATTCTTTGAAATGCGGTAGGTCAAGAAGTCATCTACGATTCCACCTGTTTCATTTGGGATGCAAGCATATTGTGCTTTTCCATCAAAAAGTTTTTCAGCGTCGTTAGATGAAATCTTTTGGATAAGGTCTATAGCTCCTTCGCCCCTTAAAATGAACTCACCCATATGTGAAACGTCGAAAACACCAACTCCATTTCTCACGATTTCATGTTCTTCATTAACACCAGTGTATTGCACAGGCATGGCATATCCTGCAAATTCTACCATTTTGGCACCCAGATCAATGTGTTTTTGTGATAATGCTGTTTGTTTCATTCTTTTATTCAATTATATAAAATATCGTTCGCATGCAAACTTATACTTTTCTTTTACAATTTTAATCTTTCAAGACTTCATTAAAATAACGCAGATAGAGGTCTTCATTTGCAATAATTGAGTAGGAATCGACTACTGTCTTTCTTGCTTCTATTCCCATTTTGCTTCGTGTTTCATTTTGATCAATAAGAACAGACAATTTGTCAATCCAGTCTTGATTGGTAGACGCAATGAAGCCATTTTTACCGTTATTAATGATTTCGCTGTTGACGCCAACTGGAGACATAATGGTAGGAATTTCAAGTGCCATATATTGCAACCCTTTAAGGCCGCACTTCCCTTTCGCCCATTCATCATCCGGTAAAGGCATTATACCAATGTCAAATTCAGATAATTCTTTTACTTCATTTTTTTTGTTCCAAGGAGTGCCAATTATTTCAAGGTGTTTGTTAAGGTAATTCTCATCTCCTATTACTTTGAAATATACTTTTGAGCCGTATTTCAATTTGATTTTTTCAAGAAATGGTAATGCCAATTTAAAATGCTCAATAGTAGTTACGCTACCACTCCATCCTATACAAACACCTGTGTTTTTTTTTTCGTGTCGTGTATACTCTTTCGTATCAATCGTTGTGGGAATTACTTTAACATTGGGATTAAACAGTGTTGCGTATTCAGCAAGATATTGATTACCCGCGATGATTAAATCGCATAATTCAATGATTTTACCAGTTTTTTTAGGTTTCTTCAAAAAACTCAGGGATTTATTTCCTGATGAAACATTTAAAATAAATATGGCATCATCAAAATCATAAATTAATTTTGCGCCAGAAGCCCTCATTTTTTTTTCGTACTTAATTGAGCCAGTAGGCAGTGCATCTCTAAAAATGAAAATGATGTCAAATTGATTCGCACGAGCTGCATCTTTTTTCCTTTGCTTCATGTACTTTAAGAGCAACAGTGCTTTCTTCCAATAGTTTCCTTTTGAGTAAAAAATGCGATCATCTTCTTCGCTGATGAGATAAGAAAGTTCACACGAAAAGCCATTCTCTTTGAGAAATTGAAAGTACTGTTCAAACCTGAATCTTTGTCCTGGCGATCGATCCGGTCGATGTAATGCTATGAATAAAACTTTTTTAATTCGATTCTGCTTTTTTCCAACAGTTCGTCACTGATGCGTGATGGCGAAATTACAATATTTTGGAAATTTCAAGGTGTCAGCATTAATTAATAATTCTTGTATTTATCTAATGCTATAGTCTGTATCCAATATCTTTTTGATATTAAAAAAAGGTTATTTCACTCTTCAATTACATATCATTAGAAACAAAATTATTGAAAACATTTACTTTTACGCAGTGCAAAGAATCTATCAATCTTGGAGTATTAAGGATTAATCTTTTAACCAGATGGCTGGAATATTTTCTTTAATTTCAATTTCACCAAAGGTGCTGCTTTTTCGGGAGCCAGTATTTTTTGCCCAGATCGCCATTTTTTTTAGGCCTTTTTCTAAAGAAGTACTTTCAGATTGATTAAAAATGAGTTTGGCTTTCGAATGATCGGCATACGCATGAACTACTTCGTTTCGAGCTTCTAAAAAGTTAATTTTTCCAGAGAGTCCCATAACCATTTGAGTCGTTTCGGCAAGCTCTTTGACGGTATATTCTTTGTCTGCACCAATATTAAACGTTTGATTAATGGCGGAAGGATTTGAAATGCTTGATGCAATTTGTGGAGCAATATCGCCTATATAACTGAATGCTCTTGTTTGCGAACCATCTCCAAAAATGGTTAGGTCTTGGCCCTGCATTAATTGATTCATGAAGATACCAACAACATTCCTATATTTATCACCAATATTTTGATATTCTCCATAAACATTGTGCGGTCTGAAAATGATATAATTCAATCCGAACATTTCTAGTGCTGCTTTTAAATCTTGTTCAATTGCAAATTTTGCGATGCCATAAGGGTCTTCAGGTTTTGGAGTGTCCGTTTCCTTCATAGGTGGAACGGTGGCACCGTAGACTGCAATGGATGAAGTAAATACAAAGCACTCTACTTTAAAAAGAATGGATGCATTAATTAAATTTACACTACCAATAAGATTGTTTTGGTAATTAAATCTTCGAATAAAGTGGCTCAGTCCTTCAGCAGCATATGCAGCTAAATGATAAACGTAATTAAACTTATATTTCTCAAAAAGCTCTAATACAAGCGTATAATCTTCGATAGATCCCTTTATGAATGTTGCATCAGTATGTACGTTTTCAATATAACCACCACTAAGGTCATCGAGCACGACAACCTTATGGCCTAAATTGATTAATTCATTGGTGATGTGCGCACCAATAAATCCTGCTCCTCCAGTAATTAAAGATGTTTTCATAAATCAATAATAAGCAACAAATATAGTTAGCTCACTTTTATCTCCTATTCATGGGTAACCTTTTTAGTATATTTGAGCGGTTTTGAATAGATATGATGATAAAATTACCTGAACAGAATACTCCACGGTGGCTCATTTTTTTAATTGATATCGGAATTTGTATTTTGTCTTTAGCAATTGCTTATGCAATTCGATTCGATTTTATTGCCGAACCAGAATTATTTTTGGAGTCCGAATGGGAACAATTGAAATGGGCTTTCCCCATTTTTATTTTAGTTCGTGCACTTTCATTTTATATAGGCAAAACGTATCAAGGAATTATCAGATTTACAAGCACTGAAGATGCCAAAAGGCTTTTTATCACCATTGCTTTTGGTTCGGCAATTTTTGCTTTAATATCGCCGTTGCGCTTCTATTTTGTAGATGATTTCTATTTTTTACCTAGACCAATTCTTATTCTTGATTTCCTAATTACCTTGTTTTTTATGATTTTCAGCAGGTTTGTGGTGAAACTATTTTACCGTGAAACCATGAAAAAAGGAAAGATTAAAAAGAAAATATTGGTTTATGGTGCTGGAGAACTAGGGTTAATTGTAAAACAGGTTTTAGAAAGAGACCCGAAACAACTAAATAGCATTTTCGCGTACATTGACGACAATTCCAAGAAAATAGGTAAGCGATTGGAAGGTAAAAGTATATTCAGTACTGATCAATTGGCACAGATTCTGAAAACGAAGGAGATAGACAGTGTAATTATAGGTGTCTTAAATCCAAATTTCGAGAATAAAAAACGGGTAGTGGACCTTTGTCTTGAATACGGTGTTGAAACCTTGTCCATTCCTCCAGTGGAGAGCTGGATAAATGGAGAGTTTAAAGTCGATCAAATACGGAAGGTAAAGATAGAAGATCTGCTGGGTCGAAAACAAATTCAGTTATCAATTGAAAAAATAGGAGAGGAGCTAAGTAGTAAAAAAATACTTGTTACGGGGGCAGCGGGCTCAATAGGATCAGAAATTGTAAGACAATTACTTCGTTTTTCACCCGCTCAGGTAATTATTTTGGATCAAGCTGAATCGCCGTTGTATACTATTCATAATGAGTTGAAAGCATTAGACGACCGAGGAATTCTAACAGTAGTCATTGGAGATGTAAGAAATAAGGCTAGAATGCAAAATTTATTTAAGACTTTTAATCCTAATATCGTCTATCATGCAGCGGCATATAAACATGTGCCTTTAATGGAAGAAAATCCTTCAGAAGCGATTCAGACTAATGTTTACGGAACAAAAATTCTTGCGGACTTATCTAATCAATTTGATGTACAGAAATTTGTAATGATTTCGACAGATAAAGCGGTGAACCCGACAAATGTAATGGGTGCCTCTAAGAGGATAGCGGAAATATATTGTCAATCTTATAATGTTCAGAGTAATACGAGATTTGTTACCACAAGATTTGGAAATGTTTTAGGTAGTAATGGTTCAGTTATCCCTTTATTTGAAAAGCAGATAATGGAGGGTGGACCAGTAACGGTTACCCACGAAGAGGTTACTCGATATTTTATGACAATTCCAGAAGCTTGCCAGCTTGTTCTGGAAGCCGGTAATATGGGAGAAGGGGGAGAAGTGTTCGTTTTTGATATGGGTGAATCAATAAAAATTATTGATTTGGCTAAAAAGATGATAAAGTTAAGTGGTTTGGTAATCGGTGATGACATAGAGATTAAAATCACGGGTTAAGGCCTGGAGAAAAGTTATACGAGGAGTTACTAACATCAGAAGAAAGTACGCTACCGACGCATCATGAACAAATAATGATTGGAAGTGTCCGTGAATACGACTATGCTATAGTAGAAAAACAAATTAGCGAATTGGTTAATTCTTTTGATGCACAGAAGAATACAGATATTGTGTTGAAAATGAAGGAAATGGTTCCTGAATTTAAGAGCAATAATTCTCAGTTTTCGAAACTAGACAAGTAGCCTTACAATTTTAAATATTACAGAATGTTTTGTCAAATTTATACTACTTAATTGTGGAGCATAATAAGTATATTTGAGCCCTAATTTGAATAATAAATGAGTACTGAAACGGTTAAATTAAGAGAAGTTGAAAAAGAAATAGAAGGATTTCTAGGTGGATTAGATTCACACAGTATTGTATTTGACTATAAGGAAGAAAAAGGACACATAAGATTGGAATTACTTACGGTTAATCCTCGTCATAAACAGTCTTTCTTATTTCATTGTACCGAAGGATTGACAAAAGATGATTGTTTGTATAAAATGTTGGCCTACCTGCGTGAATACAAGGTTAAAGAAAGTTCTTATACTATTCAATGGAGTCTCATAGGAATTGATGAGCTACATACCTCTTATTTTAGGGCAAATAATATTCTGTATGCGCTCGATAAATTTTATCATGGTAGAGATTTAAATTCAATTGTAGTTTTTAGTGTAATTTTAAATCCTATTGCATAATGAAAGGAATTTATCCGGTTGAAATAAGGTTTAATGACATAGATCTTGCAGGGCATGTTCACAACAGTGTGTATTTAGCTTATTTTGAGCAGGCAAGAATGGGTTATTTTAATGAGCTAATCGGTGCTGATTGGGATTGGAGAAAGCAGGGGCTGATTTTAGCTAGGAACGAAGTTGACTATTTAGCCCCAGTATATTTAAAAGATAGCATAATGGTTTCGGTACACTGCGATCATATTGGAACTAAGAGTTTCACACTTTCATATACATTGTATTCTATTGATTCGAAAGGGGATCAAATTATCCATACAAAAGGCAGAAGTATTCTAGTATGCATGGATTATGAAATTGAAGAAACGGTAAACATCTTTCCGGAATGGAAAGATGTATTACATGTACTATAATCACTGATTTCTCGTTTATATACTAAGTTGTAGTGTAGTCTATTGTTTATATGCTGAATAAGACTTTGCGATATTCAAAACAAAAATTTTAGTAACTGATGCTATCATTTAGTGTAAACTGCCTTAGGTGACTTTTGATTTCAGCGAAAAAAAAGGGATATTCGTCGAAAAAAAAAGGCCTTTCGTCGTAGCAATTTAAAAAATCGTTGTATATTTACCCCGGATTAATGCTATTTAAACACAATTAAAACCTTATGTCAGAGAAATACAATTACTCTTGCCCTGGCTGTTCTGCTGGATTAAGTAGGGATGGTGAAGTCATGTTAACCATGACTAGAAGTACTGGGGAAAAATCAAATTTAATTCTTCACCCGAAACCTGGTGTTTACGGTTATTATTGTAACCCGCCATTGAAATTAGAGGACGGCGAACTAGTTGAATGTTACTGTCCTTATTGTTGGGAGTCTTTGCGTTCGGAGTCATTTCCAAATTTTGTGTCCTTAAACTTACATAAGCTGGATGGGTCAAACGTTAAAGTGCTTTTTTCGCGCCTTGTTGGGCAACACAAAACATACATTGTGAATGAAGCCTTTACCAATAAGTATGGTGATGGGTCTAAAAAATTGTTAGACTTGGTTTCCTAAGTATGGGTTCAGCCATGAACGGTTTCACTTTTCCCGTATTTTAACATCAAAGAAGCTTCGTAAACTAGAAATTCATTCCATTTGGTGTCAACGTCAACGTCTTTACCGTGTTTTCTAGCCAAAGAAATAAACGTCATATAATGATTGGCTTCACTAATCATTAGGTCATGATAGAATGTGCGAAGCTCTGTGTCATTCATTTCCTGAGATAGTATTTTAAAACGTTCGCAGCTCCTGGCTTCAATCATCGCAGCGAACAATAGTCGATCAACCAAAATTTCTGATGGACTCCCACCTCTTCGAATGTATTTCATTAAGTCATGTACATAAGGATCTTTTCTCTCGGCACCTAGCGTATAATCACGCTTTTTTATGATGTCATGAACCAAACCAAAATGAGTAATCTCTTCATTGGCTATTTCGACCATGGCATCAACTAAATCAGTCAGATGAGGGTATTTAACCATCAGCGTAATTGCATTGGTGGCCGCTTTTTGCTCACACCAAGCGTGATCTGTTAATATTTCCTCAATATTTTTTTCAACTACATTCACCCACCTTGGGTCACTTGCCATTTTCAGTCCTAACATGCAAAATAATTTACACAAAGTTAATGGAATCCTATTTATGTTAATTGTTGATAAAAGAAAAAAGAACCTGAATACTTGAATTGTCATTTATTATATTTTTAGCTCCTTTAGAAATTATTAGCATTTTAAAATAGCCTATGACAAAGAGGATAATAATTGGATTAAGTATCATTTTAAGTTCTAACCATGGCTTTTGTCAATCTGATGAAGAATTGACACCAGTTGAGATCGCCTACAGAGATTCAATTGCTTTATTGAATGCGGACAACGCTCGAACTTCAGCCTCTCAGGAAGCTTATAACGAAGGCATTAACCTATTCGAGCAAAAAAAATTCAAGGAATCTATCGGAAAATTCGATTTGGCAATAAAAGGCGACACATTGTTTCAATTTGCCTTCTATAACAAAGGAATAGCACAAATTGAGATTAAAAAATATGCTGAAGCTATTTCCACCTTTACTGCTTTGATTAAATTGAATGATGAACATGAGATGGCTTATTTCAATCGAGCCCGAGCATATCAAGAAAGTAAGTATTTAACGGAAGCTATTGCAGATTATAATCAGGTTTTATTTTTTAACCCTAAAAATGAAATGGCTTTGTATAATAGTGGAGTTGCTTGGTTTTTGCAAAAGAATTACATGAAAGCCATCTCGATGTATGATAAAGCGATTCGAGTTAAAGAGGACATGGCTAATGCCTATAATGACCGGGCTAGCTGTTACCGAATGTTAAAGAAGTATGATCAGGCGATTATTGACTACAATAAAGCGATCACTTTTAATGCAGAGTATGCCTTTATCTATAACAACATTGGCACCACAAAAAAATTAATGAAAGACTATCCAGGAGCAAAAAATGCGTACAGTCGGTCACTATCAATTGATCCTAAATTTTATTTGGCATATAGTAATAGAGCAGCAATGCTTTTTGAAGAAGGTAAATACGTCGAAGCAGAAAAAGACTATTCTGCATGTATTAAAATTAATGCTGAATATGTGCCAGCCTATAGTGGTAGGGCTGCATGCAATCATAAATTAGAAAAGTATGAAAAAGCAGTCGAAGACTGTAATAAAGCCATATCAATCAATGTAAATTATGCTGGAGCATATGTAAATCGAGGTATTGCAAAAGAAATGCTTAGAGATCAAATAGGTGCTTGTGCAGATTGGAGGAAGGCGAGAGAACTAGGCTCTGAATTAGGTAAAAAATATCAATCAGGAAATTGTCAATAACTGTAAAAGAATGAAGATTAGTATTATATTTTTTGTTGTGCTTTTAGCGGGTACAAGTGCATTTGCGCAGCAGAATATTGAATTTAAAGCCGGAAATTTCAAAGACGATAAAGAAGGCTATAAAAAGGCGGTTGAGGCCATTAAAACGGCAGATGAATATCGAAGTGCGGGAAATGAATCCATTTATGCTGTTGTGAGTCCAAAAGAAAATTTTAAAATGGCGATTCAACGTTATAAAGTTGCTTATCAATTTAACGCAAATAGCGCGACTTTGAATTTTAAATTGGGCAATTGTTATCTGTACACGAACGAGCGCTATAAGGCACTGAAGTTTTTAGAAAAGGCAGTAAAATTAAACGCAGAAGTAGATCCATTTATAGAATTTTATCTAGGAATGGCTTATCAGTTAGAGATGGAATGGTCTAAAGCGACAAAATATTACAAGAGCTTTCAATCCTCTTCCAGATCTAAACAAATTGCATCTCTAGGGAAAATGCTAGCCAAAAGAATAAGGGAGTGCAAGCACGGAATCACATTAGGATCAGATAAAAAAAGGGTTTGGGTTGATAATGTAGCAGAAGTCAATTCGGAGTACGATGATTACAGTCCCTGTGTGTCAATGGATGGATCCATGTTAATGTTTACCTCTAATAGAGAAAATGGGAAAGTTTCAAAATCGGGATATGATTGGGATCATGACATATATGTTTCGTATTTAGAAAATGGCGAGTTTACGATTCCAAAAAACATGGGAGAACAGGTAAACACACCTGACAATGAGACCACCGGCATGCTTTCTTATGACGGAACGAAGCTACTTATGTATAAGGAAGTGGATGGCCAATTTGATATATACGAATCAACTTTAAAGGGCTCTAAATGGGTAACCATGGTCTCTTTTTCACCTCAAATAAATACAAAGGATAATCAGACCTTTTGTAGTTTTAATGCTAAAGAGAACAAATTATATTATATCAATGATCGCAAAAAAGGAGAAGGTAATTATGGAAATGACATCTACGTGTCTCAGGTGATGGATAAAAAAACCAGGAAGTACGAATTTCCTAATTCAGCTGGTAACGCAGTTAATACGAAGTTCAATGAGGGGTCAGTCTACATGCATCCAAAAGGAGATTTAATGTTCTTTTCTTCGGAAGGACATAACTCGATGGGAGGGTATGATATTTTCATGTCTAAAAGGAAACAAGGTCAATGGAGCATTCCTGAAAATTTAGGATGGCCAATTAATACACCATACGATGATCATTTTTTTGCATTAACTGCTAGTGAGAAATATGCTTATATCGCTTCAAATCGTAAGGGTGGAAAAGGGGGCATTGATTTATATAAAATCAGTTTCTGGGGGCCTGATAAATTTCATGAAATTGATACGGAAGACTATTTGCTAGCAAGTGTCGCGAATCCAATTGCAGATGTTCAGATAGAGAATGCCGTTCAAGTGAACAGAAAGAGCTTAACGGTATTCAAAGGAAAAACAGTTGATGCTCTAACCAACGAACCGGTTGAGGCGTTAATTGAAATCTTAGATAATACAACAGGAAAAAAAATTGAAACAATCACGACAAATAGTGCTACCGGTAAGTTTTTGTTATCTCTAAATAGTGGCAAGAACTATGGTCTCGCTATCAAGTCGAAAGGATATTTATTTCATTCTGAAAATTTTGACATTCCAAAAAACAGTGAATACAACCTCATTGACAAAACATTGAAATTGAAAAATGTCGCTGTAGGCAGTAAAATTGCTCTTAGGAATGTATTTTATGATGTGGGGAAATCGACTCTTCGACCTGAGTCTGGTTCTGAGCTCAATCGTTTGGTCAAATTGATGCAGGATGTTCCTACTCTAAAAGTAGAAATTTCAGGACATACAGATAATATGGGTTCTAAAACTTTGAATAGTAAGCTTTCGGAAGATCGAGCCAAATCCGTAGTCCTTTATTTAACCAACAAAGGAATTGCATTAGACCGATTGGTTGCTGTTGGTTATGGATCTGCGAAGCCAATTGCTTCGAATGAATCCAGCGAGGGAAGGCAAGAAAATAGAAGAACTGAATTTGAAATTAAGTCCAATTAAAGAGAACTGAACAAGTCTGATCTTAGAAGTTCTTATTTTTCTTCTTTTTCCAATGCCCTCATGTGATTAGATGTTTTCAATTCACCATCATGACTCCAGCCTGGTGGTTGAAATAAGTAATTTATTTTGTCTTTGAATCTTGGTGCCCGTTTGACGTCTTTCCAAAGAGCAATGTATTCGTGGGAAGCAATTTTAAATAAATTATACGTGTCAATATTACTTGTAATACCATAAATAGGATGGTCAGATTTTTTTTCAACTTGAAACGTTCTGAAAAGGCGATCCCAAATGATTAAAATTCCAGCGTGATTACGGTCTAAATATTTTACTTGAGTTGCATGGTGAACACGGTGGTGGGATGGGGTATTAAAAATCCATTCAATTGGTCCTAATTTATCTATCAGCTCTGTATGTTGAAGAAATTGATAAATAAGGCTGAATGCCATCATAGTCATAATGAAAACAGGATGAAATCCAAT
>JABJPZ010000255.1 GCA_018663635.1 Crocinitomicaceae bacterium | reverse complement strand
TAATAAGAGATTCAAAGCACCTTCTGTATTGTCAGCACCTGAAAATACATCAAAAGAAAATTGTCTTACAGCTTGGGATCAGTGTAGAAAGTCATTGTATCTGTTGTTTACTGATTTAGATAAATCACTTTTAACTAAAGAAATTTTTAAACATCCGATTGCGGGTTACCTAAATGCAAGTCAAACCATTCATTTTATAACGGATCATACAGATCACCACGCGAAACAAATTAATAGAATATTAACTTCATTAAGTAATGAGAAAAATTAATCTACTTATTTTATCCTTACTGTTTATTGCGAGCCCTATAATGGCTCAAAATATTCAGCAAATCAGCACAACGGATTACCTCACTATTAAAAGTGATAGTCCAGAAAAAATTGAGGTCTTTAGTCTAACGAAGCATGATAAAAATTACTTTCAAGACGAAGTAGATGCCTTTTTACTCCAGTTTTCTCAGCTTGACCTAGCGAAAGAATTACCGGCAGATCTAACCTTAATTGTTGACAGTCTTTCCTTTCCGTTGGTTTCATTAGACCCCATTTTGATAAGAGGATTAGGAGAAGGTGACCATACTATAAAATTTACAAGTAAGGAAGACCTACCATTCATTGGCACAAATAAAATTGAATTTTGTTTAGGTGATACCAGGCCATTATTCACAAATGATGCAATCGTTTTTGGCTTGTTAATGGCTATTCTAGCATTTATTTTCTGGACCTCACAGCTAAAAGCTTTAACTAAATTTTATGCAATAGTCCCTGCGCTTTTACTCTGTTATTTTATTCCCTCTATCTTCAACAGCCTTGATATAATCAATAGTCATGTATCTGGATTATACGGAATGGCTAAAAATTATTTGTTACCGGCTGCTTTGGTGCTTTTATGTTTAAGTATTGATTTAAAAGGAATCGTAAGACTAGGTCCCAAAGCACTGATCATGTTCTTTACTGCAACAATAGGGATTGTAATCGGTGGTCCAATTGCTCTTTGGATGTGCGCGTCTTGGTTTCCTGAAGTTCTTGAAGCAGCAGCAGGGGAAGAAATTTGGAGAGGCTTATCTACTGTTGCTGGAAGCTGGATTGGCGGTGGTGCGAATCAAACTGCTATGAAAGAAATCAACGATGTTGGAGATACAATCTTCAGCCAAATGATTATTGTAGATGTATTTATTGCCAATATTTTCATGTCGCTGATTTTATTTGGTATTGGAAAACGCAAAAAAATTGACAAATGGCTTAAAGCCGATAATTCAGGCATTGATGCACTACAAGAAAAAATGCAGACCTATAATGCCAGTGTCTCTAAAATACCAACTTTTAAAGATGTCATTGTAATGGTCGGTGTTGTTTTTATGGCCATTGGTACAGCACATGTTTTTGCGCAACTGCTCGGTCCATTTTTTAAAGGAATTGTAAACAACCCTTATTTCTCTTTTCTCAGTAGTGGTTTCTTCTGGATTGTTGTTTTAGCTACCGTTTTTGGCGTGCTGCTCTCCTTTACAAAAGCTAAAAAAATGGAAGGTGTTGGTGCTTCAAGAGTTGGCAGCATATTCATTTATATTCTGGTCGCAACCATTGGTATGAAAATGGATATCGAACAGCTCATAACCAATTGGCAGACTTTTAAGTTTTTAATCATCATTGGACTCATATGGATCAGTATTCATGGTGCTTTACTTTTAATTATGGCCAAATTAGTGAAAGCCCCTTATTTCTTTGCGGCCGTTGGCAGTCAAGCAAATGTTGGAGGCGCGGCATCAGCTCCAGTTGTAGCCGGTGCCTTTCATCCTTCTTTAGCACCTGTAGGCGTATTATTAGCAGTTCTGGGGTATGCAGTTGGAACAATTGGTGCCATTATATGTTCTTCGATGTTAATGGCGGTAGCAGGTTAAAGATTCATTCCGTTTCAAGATATAACTGTCCTCTGGTCTCTTTTATCGGTTCGTACAGACGAAAGAAACCATATGAAGCTTAAATACAGTAAGTAATTACATCGCTATTGTTTTTTAATTTTGCGCATACGTTGTTTCGAATCGCTAATATTCAAGAGCCAAGACCAATATATCGTCGGTTTGTTCTCTACCCTGCTTCCAGTTTTGTAAAATGTATTCTAAATAATTCTGTTGTTCAACAAGCCCCATTTCTTGAATAGATAGCAGCACTTCCTTAAATGGCCTCTTTTTGAACTTCTTGCCGAGCTCACCCCCGAACTGATCCGGGAATCCATCTGAAAATAAATAGAATCGATCTCCTTTTTTTAGGTCCAATTCCGTATTCAAGAATCGCTTTTCTATGTCGTTGTAATATCCTATTGGATAACGTGCACCACTGTATTCGGTTAAGACGCCAGATCGAATCGAAATCATACTCGAAAACGCCCCAGAAAAAAGAAGCGTATTTTTCTGTTTGTTAATCGTAACAACTCCCATATCCATGCCATCTTTTGCTTTTATAATACCGTTTTGAGACATGGCCAGTTTTAGTTCTTCGTCCATTGCATATAAAATATGATCCGGATCCGTAATATTATTCTTGATTACAATAGTCCTAAGCAAAGTGTTACCAACAATTGACATCATTGCTCCTGGCACCCCATGCCCCGTACAATCTACTGCAGCAACAACAATGTGGAAATCATTTTCAAATATCCAGTGAAAATCCCCGCTTACAATGTCTTTTGGTTTGAACAGCACAAACGCATCAGAAAATGCCTTTTTGTATGCATCTGTGTCTGGAAGTATGGTGCTCTGCAACCTTTGTGCATACTCTAGGCTTTCTACAATCTCTCGAGTCTTGCAGTTTAGTTCCGCATTTTTGCGCTCAAGATCGAGTTCCGTGTTCTTTTTATCGGTAATATCAGAACCGATTCCAACGATCGATCCGTCTTCCGATAGAACAGCATTCCACAGAATCCATTTCACGCCACCCAGAGAGGTTCTGACCTCTCGCTCAAACTGGAGCTGGTTATCATTGATAGAAATGCGTTTTAAAACCGTATCACGCATCTCTTCAGTATTTGACAGACCTGTTTTTAACCACCAATTACTCCCCATTAGCTCTCTCGAATCAAACCCAAGGATGTGTTTTACCGAAGGGCTAACATAAGAAGCGTCACCTTCTTCGTTGAGGATTACAATCAAATTATTTATACGCTCTAAAATAGAGTTAAGCTTGTTCATAACAAGAAATTGAGTTTGGTAAAGAATAGGTAAAATAAGAGGTGAAGTGTTATTTACAGCATACTATAATGCCACCTGCTACACGATATGTGCATCATCAGATAGGTGTTATTTTTCACTTTACTCTTCATTTGAACACCAAATGTAGTCATAATCCGATTACCGAATTAAAATAGAAAGAAAATAACGCGAAAGATCTTTAATAGAAAAGCTGAAGCTCGGTTCTTCGATTCAGTCTGTGCTCTTCTTCTGTACAATTTTCAGGAATCTTACATTTTATTAATAGCTGATCTTCACCGAAGTACTTGCCAATGATTCGATTCGAGGAAATCCCTCTGTCAATTAGAAAGTCTTTTACCTTTTGCATTCTTTTTTTAGACAACTTCATGTTAAATTCCTCCGTTGCAGTAGCTGAAGTATGTCCACCAACATGAATTTGAAGGCGTTGGTCTTTGGTCATTAGATCTACAATAAAAATTAAATTATCCAATCCTTCACCCTCAATTTTATATTGCCCTTTTTCATAATAGATGTTCTTAAGCTCAATGATATCCATGGTTGGTGGTGGAGCGATATCAAAAGCGTCGTCTATGGCGATAGTATCCAAATAGGTGTCCTCATGCCGGATAAATTTAAATCGGAATATGCCATTCTCATCTTTTTCTAATGCCACAACTATATCATGCGACTTACTCAAAATATTTAAATCTATTTTCTTTTTTAGCCACGGACTGTCTTCAGGTATTCTGAAAAGAATTTCTTTTTCGTAAGGGATATTCAAAAGTCTAAATCTACCCTTTTCATCAGCAGTTCCTTTGCCTATGATTTCAAAGTCATCATTCAAAACCTCAAATTCTAAAGGCCCATAATCTTCATTGGGAATAAATGAATACACAAACTCCCCTACTAACCGCATAGTGAGGTTAGGAAAAGTCAAATCACCTTCTTCATTTAGTAACATTAATAGATCGTTTCCATATTCTATAGAGAGCTTTCTGTAGACAAATTCTCTGGCTGCATTTTTATTTAATTGCGAAACAATGTTATCATCTGAATTATAAATTAACAGCGTGATTTCATCACCCGTTTCAAGTATCTTGATAATGAAATTTTGATCTGCTGGAATCTCTTTGAATTCGAAATTACCGTATTTGTCAGTTATCGTTTTAAATACAATGTTGCCTTCATCATCCACTAAATAAACTTCTAATTCTTCAGGGTATTCGCCATTAATCTTTTCATATATAAATTGACCTTTGTAGGTAGCAGTGTTCGTAACTAAATCAACTTCATTCTCATCAAGAAACGTTAGTGTACCTACATTTTCTGAATTAATTTTTCTGTATACAAACTCACCCCGAGAATTGGACATTAAAACGGCATCTGCATCATCACCAAATAAGGTTAAAATAACTTCTTCTCCATTCTGATCAATCAGCTTTATGGTATAATTACCGTCGGCAGGTATGTTAACAAATTTGAATTTTCCTTGATCATCTGTAACTGTTCTGAATACGATTTCTCCTTCATCGTTTAATAACACTACTTCTAAATCGGCTGGAACTTCATTATCAATTTTTTGGTATTTAAATTCTCCTGTTATTTCTTTATTGTTAACCGTAATGGATACAATTTGCCTAAAGAAATAAATATCATCCTCACCCAATCCACCCTCTCGGTTAGATGCGAAAAAACCGGTGTTATTTTTATTGAAAACAATTCCAAAATCATCACCTTGCGAATTAATAACCTCCCCTAAGTTTTGAGGGATAGCCCACTCCCCTTCCTTTAGCTCCGTAGCAAACAAGTCTAATCCTCCTGCGCCTCCATGACCGTTGGAAGCAAAATAAAATTTACCCTTGTGATAAGTAGGAAATAATTCATCTCCGGGAGTATTAATTACGGCACCCAAGTTTTTTGGTACAGACCAATCAGAACCGTTTCGTTCTACCCAGAACAAGTCTTTACCTCCCTGGCCTCCTTCTTTGTCTGAAACAAATACCAATACACTGTCTTCATTAATTAAGCAGGGGTGACCAAACGAAGCATTTGCTTCATTAAATGGTAATTTCTCTGTCAGTTTCCATTTATTGTTTTCTAATGAGGCGCGATACAATTGAGGTTTAATCAGTGAGGAGCCAAATAATTTATCCTCTTCATGAGAAACTGTGGTTAAAAAAGCTTCGGTACCGTTCAAAGTAAAACAAATTGGTCCACTGTGATCATCCGTCATTAACTTGTATGAAAATATTTTGGAAGGACCAAGAAGCGCAGAATCTCCCAGTGTATTTAAAATCTCGGCAGCGTAAATATTAAAAAATCCGTTTCTTTTCCAGCTTTCTTCTCCCCAATTGTTATAGTTGTATTCTCGATTCGAAGTGTAAACCAATTGGTCACCTACAATCACAGGACAAAACTCGGAAACCGCTGTATTCAAACCCGATATTTTCTTAACCAGATAGGTTATTTCTTTATCACCATCTTTTACTTGTGCATTCGCACCAAACCCAAAAATGAGCACCAACGAAATTACGGTCGCGGCCAAGTTTATTTTCAATAGATTATTTCGCATTATCTAATTACAAATATCTAGGTGAAACAGATTTTTTCTTTTTAAAACCAAAATCAAATCCAATAAATAATTCGTGTGATCCATTGTTATACGTACTAAGCTGATTAAAAATAATATCGTAAGAGTATCCAAATCTCGCGAAGTCGGTAACATTCATTTCCATAATTAATGCCACAGATTTGCTGGTTCGGTAAGAAGCACCCAACCAAATTAATTTATTAATTAAAAAGCTGGAATTAATATCAATATTAATTGGAGACCCCGCTACATATTTCACATTAATAGAAGGCTTATAAACCAACTTATTGCTTAATTCAAAAGCACCTCCAGCAGATAAGATATAGTGCTGATTCAATTCCAGTTTGGTTTGTGTCGCATCATTGAATATACCACCTAGTTCACCCAGATGACTTACACTACCACCAACAAAAAAATGATTCGTATTATAGTATACGCCAAAATCAAAACTGGGTGTTGCAGCTTTTACCATTTCTCCACTGTTGAAATGATCCGCAGGGTCATTGTAGTTTAATTTTGACTTATCAAAATTTGACGTATACCACCCCCCTCTTAAACCGAAAGCTAACTTTCCAGAAGATAGTTTTAAACGGTATGCATAAGTAAGAAAACAGCCACTATTGGTTGATGGTCCGATTGTTTCATAAAAGCCGTTGAGTCCTAAAGAAAAGTTCTTCCCTTTGATTGGTGAATGAATTGCTATAGTCGATGTGGATGGAGCACCGTCCATATTTCTCCACTGATTTCTGTGTAACAGTACACCACTTACCGCATCTCTACTACCTGCGTATCCTGGATTAATTGCAAACGGATTAAACATATACTGGCTAAACAGTGCATCCTGCTGACCTTTATAGTCAGCGGACATTATTAAGACGATTAGAAGAAGAATTAAATTTCTCATCATTTTGTTACTTGTACCCAACCTGAATAAGATTTAGGAAAGTTATTAATCTTTATTACATAAAAATAGGTGCCATTAGTTAATTCTACACCATTGGTATTCTTACCATCCCAAACAACCGTTGTATTGTCGTAATTTTTAGCACTCCAAACCTGATCACCCCATCGATTCATAATGAAAACTTCATTGTCTGTGTAAACATTCAGTTGTTCGACAATCCAGACATCGTTTACTCCATCTCCATCAGGCGAAAATACATTTACAAGAATCTCATCTGGAACATCTATGGGCTCGTTGGGTATCAAACTGGTATCTCTGGCATAGGGAGGTTGCTCAAAACCTTGGGTTATAATAAAACCCGAAGGAGTTGCTGTAGTAATAGCTGGTTCGCCAATATTGAACATGTAGGTAATGCCGTCTCCAGCAGTAACCGACCTGCCTGCACTTCCAATAGCATACCTTGTATCTTCAAACTGGGAGAAACCGTTACATGCGATCAGTACAAAGGCCATTGCAAGGAGGATTCTGCAGGAACTATAGAATTCTCTTTTTTTTATGTCGTTGTTCTTTATCACCTTACTCTCTGTTGTTTTTTTGTTCAACTCAATCTTTATTATTCTAGTTTGATATTTTCATCTAAACGATACAAACAATCAATTTGATTTAGATATTGTGTTCCTATTTCTAACCATTAATCTTCATAAACGATATGTCCACTAAACCAAGAATCTTCACCCGCTGGTATCTGATGAGGACCTCCATTTTTATTGGCGACTTCAATGTGAATAAAATCTCCAGCGTTAAGATGAATAGTTGCTGATATGCTCAATGTTCGTTTATCATTACTTCCTATAACACCAGTATTAGCTCTTTTTACAGCAGACGTATTATTCTTAACAAAAATCATCTCAATTTCATCTGTTGGCGCTCCTCCCAGACTTTCTATTACTAAAGAAGCTTCTAGTGCATAAACACCAGCAACAGAAGGACTAAAATAATTGGCTCCTGCAGTTGCATCATACATGTTTCCATCATTAAAATTGACTACATTAAAATTTACGGGAGTATTGAACGAATGACCTCCATTTTGAACAGCATCAGCTGATCCAGGATAAGATTCAAAGGCGATTTTATTTGTTTTCCATGTTGCAAAACCTGTGGCATCTGAAGTTAATATTTTTCCGTCCCCTTCAGTACCATCTGAAAATTTTACATTTCCAAGCACATCGAGTTTTGCAGCTGGTGTTGATGTACCGATGCCTACATCACCATTAAAATAGTTTCTATCCTCACCAAAAGAATAAATACCATATTTT
>JABJPZ010000254.1 GCA_018663635.1 Crocinitomicaceae bacterium | reverse complement strand
TGCCGAAAGAGTATGCGGATGCTTTTAATAGAATATACAGGGTTCAGTTGGTCAATAATTGCCTAGAACCAACTAAATGGGAAGTTGTAATTGATACTGAAGATTATAGTGATTATAAGAAGAGACGGAAAAGTGATAATCACTTGAATCAAAGACGAATAATTGCGCACAGCTGGTTTAATGTGCCTTTGGAATTTTACAAAGATCTTTTGAGCCTGAAAAATCCAAATTTTGATCTTGATCTGGTTGATCTTAGCTACGAAGAACTTAGCCAAAGGGCTGAGCGTGTTAAAATTGATTTTTCTTCTTTACGAGGTCCTGTGCTAAATGTATTAAAGACAGAAATGGTTGAAGTTGGTCACAAGAGTGAGCGAAAAATAGTCCCATTAGATTCAGAAGAATATTATAAAAAGCAATTTGGCCTGATTTTATCAGGAAAGGAGCATAACTACAAAAGCATTTTAGATACCGATTTGTCTTTAACTAGGTTTAAGGATCGTGGATTCTACAGAATCGACAATGAACCATTTTACATTAAATGGCTTCGATATGTGGATGATGTGAAAATTAAAACTGTTAAAACTAGTGATTCCGAGCTTTACTCAGAGATTTGCATTGGTGGTGAATTTTCTCCTTATGAAATTGTTTTAGGCAATGTTGACTTGGCGTTAATGAATGAACAAATTCTTTGCGGATTTTTATTTGGTGTAAATACGTACATTACTAATATTAACAATAAATCAACTCTCCATGCTATGGGGTATGATCCATCGCAATACCCAGATGATAAGAAACCTTATTTATACTTGCTTGATAAGCAAACAGGTAAGTGGGTGAATAATCAATTCAAAGGGGTTGAAAAGGTATATGTGTCCTATGATGACATTGAAAGAGATGTCGTTACGATTCACGTCCTTTCGTACGAAAGAATTATTCCCGTTTGGATGGCAAGAGTTAAATTGCCTTCAGATTTCGTAGAGCAAATAAGAGTACGAAGAAGATTATTTAACTACTAAAATCAGAAACATGAGACACGTTCGGCACAGCACTATAATATTATTGAGTTTATTGTTTTTGTTTCAATTTTCAGGGATTGCTCAAACTTCAATAAAGTTTAAAAAACAACCTACAAGTTTTCTGTATTCGCAATTGAATCTTTCTGGTGGTATAATGGATGAAGGAGATGGCTATGATTGGTTGCTTGGCTCAAAGGGAGTTCGAAATAGGGTAACTGTTCAAGGTTTTTTTAGATCAGGAAAAACCTTGCAAAAAGGCTACATAAGAAAAATCGGAATTCGCAATGCATGTTTGGCCGCTTCCGTTGATTATGAACCATACTATTACGGTGCTAATCGTTCCGGTGTTTTTCAATTAAGGTTATTGGACAATTGGATTGGATTTGGAACCAAAAAGAGCAGAGTGAATTTTTTTCTAGGAAATAAACGAGTAGAATATGGTCATAATCCTAGAATTGATGCTGAGAGTAATTTTATGGATAGAAATTCTCTTCAGCTGAGAGACTTGGGATTTTGGTGGGATTTAGGATGGTTTTTTAAAGCTCCTTTAAGGAAAGATCCCAATGCACGGCTTGACATAACTTTGCAAGTTTCAAGTGGAGGATGGCTATTCAATGGTGCAGGTTCGCAAGGTACTATTCTATTTATGGGGGTACAAGATCAAATTAGTCAGGAAACTTATTTAAACCCGGTATTTGGAAATTTGAAGTACAACAATACTTTTCTTACAATTGCTCAAATAGGAAGACCGACCTATAAAACGTCTGAATTTGGCGTTATTTTAGTTGCAGGAAATATCAGAGATCAGTTTAATCTGGACAGTACGGTATTTGTAGATAGAATTGGGGTTGAACACATTTATAAAATAGGAACTCAACTGAAGATTGGCAATCAGATTACTTTGGGAACGAATCACTATCAGGATGGTAGAAATATGGTGACTGGTCACATGAATAATAGTATAGATTATAACTTCGCAAAGAGATGGGTATTTAGCTTTTGTCAATACACGGGTTTGTTTAATGATTATGAAAAGAAACAAACCATTGTTGACTATTCTGCAGTAG
>JABJPZ010000253.1 GCA_018663635.1 Crocinitomicaceae bacterium | reverse complement strand
TGATTTTGAAGGTGGTGAAGTAATCCTATCAAACATTCTCGGCAAAGTAGTTCTACAACAAAAATTTAATTCTAAGCAATTTACACTCGACATCTCTCAATTAGTAGCAAACAGTACTTATTCTGTAAGTATTTTAGACGCTCAAGGAAAACTTATCGAAACCAAATTGATCGTCGTTAATTGATTATATTTCATTGAGCTATACACAAGGAATCAATTTTATATGCAGGTTTGCTTGTAATGGTATAATTTAAAATGGGGGGCTATTTAGCAAAATAAAAATGCAAAATTGACTTCTTGTATTATTTACAATTAATAAATAAAATTGTATATTTACCCATCGTCTAATCATACATTGTCATGAAAAAAATACTATTCTCCAGCTTTCTTTTACTTGCTACGGCTTTTTCTGCAAGTAGTCAAAATATGAAAATTACCGGCGTGGTAACTGATGAGAACAATGACTCTTTTCCAGGAGTTACCATCATGGTTAAAAATACAACTGTCGGCACGTCTTCCGATACAAGCGGAGTCTACGGAATCGAAGTAGCCAATGACTCTAATTTAGTTTTGGTGTTTTCATTTTTTGGTTTTCAAGACAAAGAAATTTTAGTTGCAGGAAGAACAAAAATTAACGTAATGTTGGAACCTGTTTCTTCAGCTTTAGACGAGTTGGTTGTTGTTGGCTATGGCACAACGACTTATAAAGAATTAACGGGTGCTACTGCGCGTGTTAAAGGAGAGGACATCGAAAAATTGAATCTTTCGCGGATGGACCAAGCATTACAGGGTCAAATTGCTGGGGTCGCTATTAATACAAATTCTGGTTCTCCCGGTGGATCTTCGAGTATTAGAATTAGAGGGCTTTCGACTTTTGGAGACAATGACCCATTGATTTTAGTAGATGGTGTAGTTTATGATTCAGAAGGTCTAAATGCCCTCAATCCATCTGATATTAAATCGGTAAACGTGCTAAAGGATGCAACTGCTGGAATTTATGGTGTTAGAGCAGCAAATGGTGTCATTATTGTTGAAACCAAAAATGGTCGACTAAATTCTAAACCTAAAATAGAATTCACAAGCTATTATGGCATGCAACAAACGGCTAGAAAGTTACAGCTTTTAAATGCCGAAGAATATGCCGTAATTAAGAACGAGATGTTTGCCGCTGGTAATGATTTGATGCCATTCAATAATACTGCTATTGGTGTTGGAACAAATTGGCAAGACACTATATTTCAATCTGCACCAATGGAAAGCTATGGTGTAAGTATAAGCGGAGGTTCCAAAACTACTACCTATTCGATGGGTTTGACTTATTTTTCTCAAGATGGAATTATTGGAGGTGAAAAATCTCAATTTGAAAGAATTAATGGAAGATTAAACTTAAGTACAGAACTCGGTGATAAACTTAAACTGAATTCAGTTTTATTATTTTCTAATGATTATCGCACTGGTCTCCCTGAAAATGGAATTGGTTCTGTTCTTTACAATACTATAAATGCCTTTCCTAATGAAGATGTGCGCACTCCTGATGGTAATTATAGCTATCTAGAAGAAGTCAGTGATATCATTAATCCGGTAGCACAAATTGAAAATTCCTACAATTACAATTGGGCCAATAAATTTGTTGGTAAAGAAGAAATTGTCTACTCCATTAACGAACAATTTTCATTCACTAATAGGTTCAACTATAATTATGCTATTGTAGATTCTAAAACATTTTCGCCTTTAGCTTGGTATGGACCTGGCAAGTATGCCAATACTGCTTTAAATGCCAACCTGGATCCTACATTAGTAGAATTAGCTGACGGAGTATTCATCGAAAGAGGTGCAAGTGTATTTGAGCAAAGAGCCACCTATCTAGACCTTACTTTCGAAAGCTTTTTAAACTATGAGAATACTTTTAACGAAGTTCACAAAGTAAAAGGTACTCTTGGTGCATCAGCATTTCACAGAAAAGGACAAGCGCTTAATGGAACTGCTTTTAATATCCCCAATAATTCAATAGAATATGCTGATATCTCCGCAAATACTGCAGCTGGCGGTTACCTTAATAGCACTGGTTCTTGGGAATTTACGGAAAGGTTACTTTCTAGCTTTATCAGAATGGAATATGGGTATGATTCTCGATATTTGGTTTCTGCAATCTTACGAAGAGATGGTTCTAGTAAGTTTGGTCCAAATAATAGGTACGGATACTTCCCTACTGTCTCTGGTGCCTGGCTAATTTCAGACGAAGATTTCTATGATGTTGCATTCATTGACTTTTTGAAATTACGACTGAGCTATGGGGTATCAGGAAATGATCAGATTGCCAATTTTGCCTATAGGGCACTATTAAATGGTGAAGGAGTTTATGTTTTTGATGATGTAATCACAACTGGTGTAGCAATAGGCAGAGCAGGTAATCCCGATTTGAAATGGGAAACAACAAGACAATTTAATGCAGGAGTTGACTTAACCCTTTTAGATAAACTCGACTTCACGGTAAATTACTTCATTAAAAACACCTTTGATTTACTTTTCCAGCCAGACGTGTCTGCGATCATTGGATCGTACGGACCAGGTGGATATCCTCCTATTGTTAACGCTGGTGACGTTTCCAATAAAGGAATTGAATTGGAACTTGGCTATTCCTCTGATCAATCTAAAGCATTTAGTTTCAGTACTAATTTGAATTTTTCTGCCATCAACAACAAAGTTACTAGTGTGCCAGATGGAGTAGATTATCTTCCTGGAGCCTATTTTGGTGTAGGTGGAAATGTTGCTACACGATTTGAAGAAGGTTTTGCGATCGGATATTTCCACGGCTTCCAAACCAATGGGATTTATCAAACTCAAGATGAAATAGATGCAGCAGCAGTTTATCAAGAAGGTGCACAGCCTGGTGACTTAATTTTTGTTGACCAAAATGGAGACGGAGTAATTAGTTTCAATGACGATTCGGATAAAACCATGTTAGGATCAGCAATTCCAGACTTTACCATGGGTCTTGCAATAACTATGCGTTTTAAAGGCTTTGATTTTTCCTCAAATATATTCGCTACCAAAGGCCAAGAAATAATTCGAAATTTTGAAAGAAATCAGCCATATGCCAATCAAATGGCCTACGTGTTGGATAGATGGGTAGGTCCGGGCACTTCAACGACTGTTCCTCGAGTAACAACGGAAGCCACTAGAAACACAGTTCTATCAGACTTTTATGTCGAAGACGGATCCTTCATCCGACTAAGGAATATTCAATTAGGATATACTATACCTAAGAAATATACTGAAAAACTTAAGATAGAATCATTCAGACTTTATGTTTCAGCAAATAACTTAGTAACGCTTACGAGGTATCAAGGATTTGATCCAGACATCGGCCCAACCGCCGGTACACTCTCCGCAGGAGTTGACTATGGGTTTTATCCACAGGCCAGAACAATCATGGGAGGTCTAACCGTAAAATTTTAATACTATGAAAAAGTTTATTACTCCAACCATTTTTTTAACCCTCTTGATATCTGGAATAATGTTTTCTAGGTGTAAAAAATTCTTAGATGTAGACCCAGCGTATACACAGGATGCAGAAAACTATTTCAACTCTCCTGCTGATTATGAAATGGCTTTAACTGGTGCATATGATTTACTGCAGGCTTGTTCTATTTACTCTGTTTGGATAGGTGAAATTGCTTCTGACAATACGATTGCTGGTGGTGAGAGTGTTAACGACACAGAAGGCCTTCATCAAATTGACTTGATGACCCATGGTGGCGTTAATACAGAATTAAGAAATGTATTTAGATGGAACTACGCTGGGATTAGTCGTGCTAACTTCATTTTAGAAAACAAGGACAATATCGAATTTACAGGAAAAGATGTGATTATTGCAGAAGCGAAATTTCTTCGGGCGTTATACTATTTTGATCTAGTTAAGTTTTTTGGAGATGTTCCTTTAGTTATTGATAAACGATTGGGCGCCGAGGAAGCCATTCAAACACCCAGAGCACCAAGTACAGATGTATACAATCAAATTGAATCTGATTTGCAAGATGCCATTTCAGTTCTTTCACCTACCACTCCTATCATTGGTCGAGCAACCAAAGGAGCAGCTCAATCCATACTCGGCAAAGTATATTTGTACCAAAATAAATTTTCAGAAGCAGCTACACAATTTGATGCCGTAATTGCTTCAGGAATGTACAATCTTATCGCGGACTACGCCGATTTATTCAGTGTAGCCAACGAAAATCACAGTGAAACTGTTTTTGATGTGCAGTATTCTGGTTTAGAAGGTGGCGGATATGGCTGTTTAAGTTGTCTAGAAGGCTATGCAGGACCTGGTTTTCATGGAATAAGACAATACAATGGTCCTGTTTATGGTGATGGCAATAGCTACAATTTACCAACGCAAAATCTATATGATGCCTTCGACCCGGCGGATCCAAGAAGAGATTTAACTGTTCTTGATATTGACGCATTTATCGCTGCGCAACCAAGCCCGGCAGACATTACTTATGCTATCGGTGCAGGAGGACATACCGGATACTACAACAATAAATACATTAAACGTCAAGGTGAATTTGGCCTTCCAGATAATGACCTTACTAGCCCTGTAAATTATAGAATGGTTCGTTATGCAGATGTGCTCTTAATGGCCGCAGAAGCTCATTTCCAAACGGGTAATGTAGGAATTGCAGAAGGATTTGTGAATGAAATTAGAATTCGAGCTGGTATGCCCACAATAACTGTTAGCACTCTGCAAGATATTTGGACAGAAAGACGTTTAGAACTTGCTTGTGAAGGACACCGTTTTTTCGATTTGGTGAGAACTAATCAGGCAGCCATCCACATTGATGGGTTTCAAGCAAATAAAAATGAACTTTTCCCAATTCCACAGATTGAAATTGATCTAGTAGGAGGAAATTGGACACAAAATACTGGATATTAAAGGACAAGCACCATGAATAATTTTAAACAAGCACCATTAGTAATTAGCGCAATTATCACAATGTTTGCATTCAGTACATGCAAAAAAGAACGTCCTCAGCTTGGGACTGCTCCAACTGTGAATGATGCTACATTTATCGCGAGTCCTTCAGCGGCAAACCCCAACATTATTGATTTTGCTCTAAGCAATACAGAGCTATTGGCCAGCTGGGATTTTGGTAACGGTTTAACGGGAACAGGGTCAAGCCCATCAAGTAGTTACCCGTATGCTGGAACTTATACGGTTACCGTTAGAATTTTCACACAGGGGGGAAGTGCAGAAAGCTCTCAGGAAGTAGTAATAGCCGTAGATGATCCTAGCCTTATCAACAATCCATTGTATACGATGCTGAGTGGCGGACCTTCAGGCCCAGGGTCTAAAACCTGGCATGTCGATTCAGCCAACGCCGGACATTTGGGTGTAGGACCTGACCCCATAAGTGCTTTAGGTAACGTGCCTGAATGGTGGGCTGCCGGTGCAAATGAAAAACCTGGATGTGGATTATACGATGACCGATATGTTTTTCACATAGATGGTTTTGAATTCGATATGGAGTGCAACGGTGATGTTTATGTCCATAATACACTATCAGCAGATTTTCCGGGTTCTTTCATGAACCTTGGAGATTACACAGCACCATATAGCGATCAGCTTGATGAAACTTGGGTAATTACTGAAGGTGCTGATACCACTTTAACACTTTCAGGAGATTCGTTTCTTGGATTGTATTCAGGAGTAAACACCTATAAAATTATTAGTCTATCTGAAACAGAAATGTGGCTTCAATACAAGCATTCTTGTTCATGCTCAGATGATGGTTTGTTGCATTGGTATCTGCGATTAATTCCAGAATGAGTAAATTTAAATACAAACCACAAAAAATAGTATAACCACAATTTAGCTTACAATGAACGCCGTGAAAAGTTTAATTTTAATTACCATAGTATTGGTAAGTTGCAAAAAACCTGTTGATGATTCTACTATTGACTTGCCTTCCAATCTGACTACAACAATATCAACTGTTGAAGGTTTAGTTACCGTAGAAGCCAATGCCAACGCGACTAACTTTTACACCATTACTTTCTATGACGGATCAACTGCTCATCCAGTAGAGAGCAACGACGGAAGCGCTACTTATACCTTTAGTTCAAGTGGAACTTATACAATTATTACAAAAGCACACGCAACCTATACTGATTTTATAGAGAAAACTGAAACCGTAAATGTGGCCATAACACCAATAGGCGCTGGGGGCATACCGACGTCTGGCTATTCAACGCCATTAAGCTATCCTGGATATACCTTGGTATGGAATGACGAGTTTACCGGCACATCTCTTTCCGCAGATTGGATCCAAGAAATTGGAACAGGCAGTTCTGGATGGGGAAATAATGAACTAGAATATTATCGCTCGGAAAATACAACAGTAGGAGAAGGTGTATTAACAATTACTGCAAAAGAAGAAAATTACAACGGGCAAAATTATACTTCTTCAAGAATTAAAACGCAAGGTGTGAGATCTTTCAAATACGGAAGAATAGATATCAGGGCTGCACTCCCTTATGGGAAAGGACTCTGGCCAGCACTTTGGATGCTAGGAGACAACATTACATCTGTTGGCTGGCCCGCATGTGGCGAAATTGACATCATGGAACTTGTAGGCGGCGGAACCGTGAACGACCGAACCGTATATGGGACCATTCACTGGGACGATAGCGGAAATCATGCTAGCTATGGAGGCAGTAAGTCATTAAGCACAGGCACTTTTGCAGATGAATTCCATGTATTTTCAATTACCTGGGATGCAAGCTCCATCAACTTTTTGTTGGATGACGTAGTTTACAGAACAGCTAATTTAACACCTCCTGAACTAAGCGAATTTCATGAAAATTTCTTCTTCATTTTTAATGTAGCAGTTGGTGGAAATTGGCCAGGTAGCCCTGATGGTACTACTATCTTCCCACAAAACATGTACGTCGATTATGTACGTGTATTCCAGTAACCTGATTTATCGATCACTTTTCTTTCCAGCTTGAATAGAATAATAAATTACCATGCATCGATTAGTGCACCAATAATTTCTTATTCTTTCTAAGCACATAGGTCTGATCATATATACTCACGAAATATAAACCTGCACTGCAATTCGAACCCAAATCAATAATTGCACGATTACCTTGCATAGCTGCTTGAACGATACGTTGTCCAACACTATTAGTAACTACTACAATTCCATTAATTAGAACATCTGTCTCAATGGTAAATTTGCCATCACTTGGATTTGGATACAGAGCTACATTAATGTCATTTAAAATGTCCACCGAACCTGTTGGCGGAATTGCAATCCCAATATTCGATCGAGAACTTCCATAATTCGTATTTGAAACATTACAGGTATACCCACTAACTATTTCTATTTGATAATACAATACTCCAGCGGGAGGTGTAAGGTCTGTAAAAGAAGTTAAACCACTTCCAACAGAGCTTAAATACGTTAATATTCCTGCAGAATATCCTCTGTAAATATTATAAGAAGTAAATCCAACTCCTTCATAATCAGACCAGGTCAAATCCCATGCCGCACTTAGACCTTGATCGACCGTTAAATGAATGGTTCTGTGCGCCTCACTTAATTCTGACTCAATTCCACAACTGTCCACAAGCGATAATTTATACCGATAATCTTGAACCGAAGGATCAGAAGACAAGTCATTAAAAATAGAGGTGTCGCTGTATGCATTTGCCCCTATTTTTTGATAAACCCCCGCACTACTGGTCTCCTGATAAACGTAGAAAGAATCAATAGCTGCAGAAAAAGGTTTTTCCCATATGATTTGATTGAAATTAATAACCGAATTTACTCCTGCAATACAAATTTCTGGAGGACTTAAACCAGCCGCTGAATCCACAATAAATGGTTGAGATGTACTTTCACATCCAAAAATGTTGGCCACAGTAACCGTGTAACTTCCTATCGTATCCACGATTAAAACTTCGGACGAATCTCCTGTTGACCAAGAATAAATATCGTATACACCAAAAACAGAAAGTGTAATAGACCCTCCAACGCAAGGTGCAATTTCTCCAAAGCCTAAAAGCACAGGTTCAATAGGGTTTTGATTTATCGTAACTGAAATATCTGTCGATGTAATTGGACAACCGGAATCAATCACCGCTACAGCATAATTACCTGATTGGGTAGGATAATAAATAGCATTTTCTGCACCTGCTATGTAAGTACCATTATATGTCCATTGATACGTGTAAATAGACGAATCGTTGCACGACAATAATAACGAGTCGTTTAGGCAAGCGACAAGTGGTCCAGATTGGTCTATTTCAGCAGCATGAGAACAAGAACTTCCACCAGCACAAGAAATGTAATCATTAAATAGTAACGTGTCAGAGCACCCGGTAATCGTATTTGTTGCTATAAGGGAAACAGAATACAAACCGTTAAAAAGATATTCGTGGTCAACCGTCGAGTCATTGCTTTGTAAGATGATTCCATCTCCAAAGTCCCAAGTGAAGGAATAGTCACCCATGATGGGTGTATTATTGGTGAAATTTGTCTCAAAAGGTGGCGCTGAAAAAGACAAAACATCAGCTGAAAAATCAGTTAAGAAATTATTACTATCAACGGACAAATTTAAAGTAATTGTACTATCACATCCTGCTACATTAGTAATCGTATAAGTCGCCGAATCGTTATCTGAAAAATACGTTACACCATCTATCCACGTGTAAGCTCCGCAAGACTGTATGGTTTCAATTGCTGTTGAACTATTAACTAAAGACAGATGCAAGGTAATCACAGAATCACACCCTTCTTGATTTGGCAACAAATAGGTAGCACTGTTTGTACTTGAAAAATACGTGTTTCCGTCTATCCATGCTAAGGAATCACAAGCTGATTGAAAATCCGTAAATGTTGAACTGAAACCCAAATCTAAATCCAACATAATAGTGGAGTCACAGCCTGCCAAATTAGTTGTAAGGTACATGGCCGTATTATTGCTTGAGGTATACGTAATCCCATCAATCCAAGTATAAGAATCACATGCTGTGTGACTATCTACTCCTACAGTACTATTTAAAATCGTAAGATCTAAAGTGACAACGCTATCGCAACCTGCAGCATTTATTAAGGTATGTGTTGCCGTAGCATTACTTGCAGTGTAGGTATTTCCATCTATCCAAAGTAATGAAGAATCACAAAAAACATGCGTGTCAATAGAAGCATTATTCTGGACTGTTAAATCTAAGGTAACTACGCTATCGCATCCAGCCGCATTTGTAAGCGTATGCGTAGCAGAATAATTGCTTGTTGTGTAGGTGTTTCCATCAATCCAAGCTAAGGTGGTATCGCAAACAACAAAACTATCAATGCCTGTATTATTATTAATACTTAAATTTAAAGTAACCACACTATCGCATCCTGCGGTATTAGTCAATACAAAAACAGTAGAGGTATCGTTTGATGTATACGTATTTCCATCTATCCAAAGTAATGAATCACATACAGAATAAAAATCAGTAGAGGTTGAGCTATAAGCCAGGGTTAAGTCAAGAGTAACCAATGAATCACAACCTGCAGCATTGACAATGGTATGTGTTGAAGAATCGTTACTAGAAGTATACGTATAACCATCGATCCAGCTAAATGAATCACATTCAAAACGCACATCCGTACTAGAAGTGCTATTATTTACAGTCAAATCAAGTGTTACTAAACTATCGCAACCAGCTGCATTTATTAAAAGATAAGTAGCGGAATCATTGTCTGAAACGTACGTGTTACCATCAATCCATACCAAAGAGTCGCAAACAACATGAGTATCAATTCCGGTATTATTATTCACAGTAAGCGCCAAAGTCACTACACTATCACAACCTGCTGCATTTGTTAGCGTATGGGTTGCTGTATAATTACTTGCTGTATATGTATTACCATCTATCCAAAGCAAAGTAGTATCACAAACTACCAAACTATCAATTCCCGTATTATTCCCAATGGTCAGATCAAGCGTAACAACACTATCGCAACCTGCTGCGTTCATGATCGTGTATACAGCTGTGTTATTACTGGAAGTATAAGTAGTTCCATCGATCCAAACCAATGAATCACAGCCAACATGCACGTCTGTAAAAACAGAACTATTTAAAATTGTTAAACTTAATTCAACCAAAGAATCACAGCCTACAGCATTAGTAAGTGTATAAGTTGCAGTGGTATCACTGGAAGTATAATCTATTCCATCAATCCAAGTATAAGTATCGCAAGCAGTTTGAGCATCCAGCCCAGAACTACTGTATTTTATTGTAAGATCTAAAGTTACCGTACTGTCGCAACCCGCTGCATTAACAAGAACAAATGTAGCTGAATCATTACTGGATGTATAGGTTATACCATCAATCCAAATCAACGAACTGTCACATAATGAATAGCTGTCAATTCCTGCATTACTGTTTACAGTCAAATCCAATGTAACCAAACTATCACAACCAGCGGCATTGGTAAGCACATGTGTTGCAGTGTAATTACTAGCCGTATATGTGTTGCCATCTAACCAGATTAAAGAAGTGTCACACACTACGTAAGTGTCTGTACCCGTATTGCTATTAACCACTAAATTCAAGGTTACAACACTATCGCAACCGACCGAATTCGTTAAAACGAATAGCGCACTTGTGTCGTTATTGGAATACGTATTACCATCGAGCCATGTTAACGAATCACATACCGATTGATAGTCAATTCCAGATGTGCTGTTCAGAATCGTAAGATCCAGTTCATAAAGGGTATCGCAGCCCGGAATACTGGCTAAATAATTAACACTATCGATAGAAGACGAGTAAGTAACACCATTCAACCAGGTGTAATTATCACAGGCAACAATACTGTCTTCAACTATTCCCTGACATACACCCAGATTTTCAAGTAAACGCACCATAGGTGTCACGTCCATTATCCTATCAGACTGACCAAGTGATGGAGAAAAAACGGAAGCAAAGTTACTTGTATCCGGATTATTATTCGTTGCACCAAAATAAACCGGATAAGAATTACTTCCAACTACTGCATAAATTATTGGACTAACCGCAGGATTAACGATTATCTGAGTTGGAAAAGTAAGCGTTATCCAATTGGCACTATCTATAGCTGTCAAATCTGCCGTATTTACAGTCATAGTAGGGACTGCGGCACCAGTATATTCAGGAGTCCACGAAGGAATCAAACCACTCCCCGTGCCGTCATCATAATAAATATTGTAATAAATTTCTGCACCATCAAGCGTGGCGTCCCCTAAGCAAACTCTTATTGCTTCAAAATAAGTAGTGGCATTTACTTCGTATCCAACAACTACCTCATACGGATCTGTATCAGCACCATATGTACTAAAAGTTGTATCCAAGAAGCCCAAATCTTTACCGTATTCATATTGCGTTACATCAAAAGCGGTTAACGCATTGTTATTGGTTGTATCTAATTCATTAGAATCACCTATGACGGAATACAATACGTTGTACGTCCCGATACCTATTGGTGTGTAACCCGTATTTGTTTCTATTTGACTAGAATCACACGGCATCAAATCAATTGGAATAGAATTGGCAACGCCTGAACCACTGCCTGATATAGTCGCTTGAAGCCTTGTGTTGTTCATAACGACTCCAGCAATATTTTCAATTTCAGCATCAAAAGTAATTGACGCAATTTGATCTAAAGGAATTCCAGTGTATTGTATTTTTTCTGTTGTATTGTGGTACCAGGAAGCATTGCTGAGCTCAAGATCGTAAGCAGGAGCATCCACTAATTGAATATCATCTACCATCCAAAAATAATGACTGTTATTTAATTTATGGTACCTGATGTAAATATCCCCAGTATAAAAACTACCAGCAACTGCCGAAATATCGACAGACGTCACTACCGGATCTGCTGAAAGTAGTCCACTAGCAAGGCCAGGGTTGGCTTCATACGTAACCGTATTTGGTCCAGCGGCAAATGTCGGATCTCGAGAAACAACAACCGTCATTGTCATGCCAGCAGAGCTACAACATTCTCTAAATTTTTGTTCCCAACGCAATAAAACAGAACTATATCCAGCTCCCATACTGATGGCACTGGTTTGAAAATAGGCATTCATACTGGTAAAAGGGCTTACAGGAGAGCTTCCTCCAGATCCACCAACCGTATTATAACCGTCACCAAACAATAGCATGTGATTTCCACCTGAAGTAGATGAAATCGCTGCACCATCACCGTACGTATATGCCGCATTAACATCTACATCATTTAATATCCAATCGTAGCCTAATCCATTGTTATCAACTACAGACCATCCTGCAGGAAATCCTCCTGTAAAATCTTCTGACCAAATTACAGTTCCTATAGCCTTCTCTTCTAAACCAGCTTCATTAATTGGCTTAAAACCATTGAGATTTTCAATACTCAATGGTAATTCTGTATTTAAAATCTCAGGATAAGATTGGGAATAGTGCACAGGCACAAAAACAATAAAGCAAGCAAAAATGCAGTAAAACTTAATCATAAGGCGGTGTTTCTAGTTAGATTATGGTGAAGCAATTTAGTTAAATGCCTTTACATTTCAAATAAGTTACCATTTGAGTAACAGAACAATTGTTTGAAACAATATTATTCTATAGGTATTTGCAGAATTATATCGTGTAATTTTCAATTTTACTTATTATTTCCAAAAGAGAGAATAGAGTGCAACTAACACGATTAGAATGGCGAATGAGCCCGCGTTAAACACTTTGGATGTTTTAAACAACGACCGATCTACCTTTATACCCTTATTATCATCGACACCTTTATTTTGTGCTAAACTAACTACACTTATAATTAGCATTGTAATAATTGCAGTATACCCCATCTGATCTAAAAATGGAACATCAATAAAAAAAGAACTATCCGACCATCCTTTTGGCCCAACTTTAAAATACATCGCAATAGGAATTGAAGTAATAACTCCAATAATTGCTCCTCTACTCGTTGCTTTTTTCCAAAACAATCCTAAAATAAAGACTGCTAAAATACCAGGACTAACTACACCAGTGTATTCTTGAATAAATTGAAAAGCCTGATCAATACCACCTAGCAACGGTGCCATTACCGACCCTATAATTAAAGCTGCTGTTGCAGCAATCCTGCCTGTTCTAACAGTTAATTTATCGTTTGCTTTTGGATTAATGTATTGCTTATATATGTCCATAGTAAAAATGGTCGATGTCGAATTCAGCATAGATGCCAACGAAGAGACAATGGCTGCAGTAAGCGCTGCAAATGCCAATCCTTTTAAGCCTGAAGGTAACATCTGTAGAAGCCAAGGGTAGGCTCTATCAACAGATTCTGAATTTGGCACATTCTGCTGACCAACCTCACCTAAATCTGTCATTAATCCAGGATCGCTGGTAATTACATACGCTGCAATTCCTGGTACCACAATAATTAATGGAATAATTAATTTTAATCCTGCAGCCAACAGAATTCCTTTTTGTGATTCCTTAAGTGATTTAGCCGCCAACGTCCGTTGAATAATATATTGATTGAAGCCCCAATAATAGAGGTTCGCAACCCACATCCCACCTACCAAAACACCAATTCCTGGCAAATTGAGGTATTCTGGGTTTGATTCATCAAGAATCATGGCAAATTTATCAGGAGCTTTTTCAATTATAGCTTCTAATCCTGCCCACATACCAAGTCCACCAGAGACCAGGTCTAGTGCCAAATAGGTTGTAATTAAGCCTCCAATAACTAAAAACACAACCTGTATTACATCTGTCCACGCCACTGCTGATAGACCACCATACAAGGAATAAGCAGCCGCAAAAAATGCTAAACCAATAACTCCATAAAGCATTGGAATGCCAATAATAGTCTCCAACGCCAATGCCCCCAAATACAGTACCGAAGCAATATTGACAAATACATATAACCCAATCCAAAATACAGCAAGAATGGTTTTCAGATTATTTGAATATCGTTTCGCAACGAACTCCGGAATCGTATAAATACCCTTTTCAATAAATATGGGCAGAAAAAACTTACCCACAATAATCAGGGTTATGGCAGCCATCCATTCGTAAGAAGCAATAGCCAAACCCACTTTGTAACCTGAACCAGACATTCCAATGAATTGTTCTGCTGAAATATTTGCAGCAATAAGAGAAGCACCAATTGCCCACCAAGGGAGAGATTTACTAGCTAAGAAATAATCTTCCGCACTTTTTTGCTCGCCCTTTTTAGTTCTCGATACCCACAGACCAACAACTAGAATTAATAGGGCATACCCAACAAAAACAATGTAATCCGCAATTTCAAATTGATTAGTCATAATGGCAATGGTTCAATTATTATTGAGGTAATATTATTTTTGGCACTCTGAATTAATTCACAAAAACATACGTGGCTCAATCTCGATAAATATAATCAAAATATGTTGTTGTACAATATACAATAACTTAATACTTGATTTATCAAAATATCGTTAAAATGGCTATCTACCTGTAATCAGACAATTTTACTACATAAACTTCGGTCAATATGAAAGAACCCAACACTATAACAAACTGACAAAGAAATAGTTATTTGTTTCACATACATATATTTCGTAACCTTATCAGAAAGTATTAAATAATACATATGATTGCGCGTCTGACCCTTCTATTATTCATGTTTTGTTCATTAACTCATTTTTCGCAATCAATTGTAATTGAACCCTATTTGCAAGATGCAGAACCTACTAGTATGGTTATCATGTGGGAAACCGACAGCGATAATTCAACACTTGTAGAATATGGACTTAATACTTTGCTTGGAATGAGCGTTGGGGGAACTTCCGTTATCGGCAATGGAAGCAGCCAGATTCATACAGCTATTTTGACAGGACTGGTCCCAGAAACAAGGTATTTCTACAAGGTAATAACCGGGGCTGTTAGTTCAAGTATTTATGAATTTATCACCCCCGCTTTGCCCGCTGCAGAGAACAACACCAACTTAATTGCAATGAGTGACATGCAGCGAGATTGGGGGAATCCAACCATATTTAATCAACTTATACAAAACGGTGTAATGACTTATGTACAAGATAGTTTAGGAAATGATTTACCTGCAAACTTGCAGATGGTTATTATTCCGGGAGACTTAGTAGATAATGGATTGAATTATTCGGAATGGGAAAGCACTTTTTTTGACCCCCAACACCCACTCTTCTCCTATGTGCCCGTCTACCCCGTTTTAGGTAATCATGAAAACAATACTGCTTCTTATTTCAAATACTTTCATCTTCCTAATAATGGATCGTTAGGTTACGAAGAACATTGGTGGTTCAAAGACCATTCGAATGTTAGAATTATCGGTCTGAATTCAAACGGAGCCTATCAAATTGCGGAACAATTACTCTGGTTAGATACCGTTCTGAATTCAGCTGCTGCTGACACTAATATCGACTTTGTTTTTGTTCAATTACACCACCCGTATCATTCTGAACTTTGGCCCCCTGGTAATACTGCATATACTGGAATGGTCATACCTAAACTAGAAAATTTCTCAAC
>JABJPZ010000252.1 GCA_018663635.1 Crocinitomicaceae bacterium | reverse complement strand
TACCTATTAGAAATCCAATCGTTTTCTGATTTTATTTATTTGTATCAATTTGAAGAAAGGGCTGTTCGAGAATTAGAACTGGCCTTATCCATTCCTCAGAAAAAATTACTTTGGGAATCGATACAAGAGAATAATTTGCCAAAAAACCGAGCGTATAGGTACGACTTTTTTTTTAACAATTGTGCGACTATAATCAGAGATAGAATAGCAAATGTTATTGCTGACAGTGTTAAGTGGTATCAGCATTCTCAGGCTGGAAGCGTAAGTTTTAGATCATTAATTGATGAAAATCTTTATGTCCAACCTTGGTCAGATTTTGGAATTGATTTTAGCTTGGGTGCAAAAACAGATCATTTGGTCTCTAATTCAGAGCTGATGTTTTTACCATTAAAAATGGAAGAAATCATGGCTCAATCGTTGATTGGAAATCGTTCTTTAGTAACATCCAATAAGGTGATATTGGACTTCCCTTTTGAAAGAGAAAATCCGGGTTTAACACAAACGGTTTCATTTTTGTTTTGGATAATACTGTTTATTGGTGCTGGTATTCTATTTTTAAAATGGGATTTTATCGCGAAACTTTTTGATGGGATATTTTTTACTATCCTAGGTTTAGGTGGAATTGTGATTTTATTTCTTTGGTTCGGGACTGAACATACAACAACCGATGAAAACTACAATATTCTTTGGGCTAATCCGATCCATTTTATTATACCGATGGTATTGGCTTTCAAAAAATGGAGAAATCGTTTTGGGAAACTATTTCTTGCCTTATCTGTATTTTATTTTCTATTTGTATTGTTCTGGTATTTTTTACCTCAAGAATTTAATTCGGCGGCTAGACCCATGATTTTAACAATAGGTTTAAGGTATTATTATTGGTTTAGACGAACAAAGTCGTATGCTGTCAGTACGTAATTATTGGTGTTTTCTTACATTCGTAATCTAATTGATTTGATATGTCGTACGATGTTGCCATAATAGGGTCGGGGCCTGGAGGATATGTTGCCGCTATAAGGTGTGCACAGCTAGGACTTAAGACCGCCATAATAGAAAAGTACAATACTTTAGGTGGAACCTGCTTGAACGTTGGGTGTATACCTTCTAAGGCATTGTTAGATTCTTCTGAGCATTACCATAATGCGATCCATAATTTCGAAGAACACGGGATTGACACTTCAGGAGTTGCTGTTAATTTTGAACAAATGATTTCAAGAAAAAACAAGGTTGTTAGTCAAACTTGTGATGGGGTTAAATTCTTAATGGATAAGAATATGATTGACGTGTTTACTGGTGTGGGTACTTTTCTAGATAAAAATACAATCGAAATCAAGGGAGCTAAGAAAGAGAAAATAACTACGAAGAACACCATTATTGCGACAGGTTCTAAGCCTAATTATTTTCCAGGAATGGAACCGGATAAAAAGCGAATCATTACTTCGACTGAGGCCCTGAGCTTAAAGGAGATACCCAAGCACCTCATTGTGATTGGTGGTGGAGTAATTGGTTTGGAACTGGGCTCAGTATATGCCAGATTGGGAGCTGAAGTTACGGTTGTTGAATTTGCTGATTCCATTATTGCTTCAATGGATAGGTCATGTGGTAAAGAGTTGACGAAAATCCTTAAAAAAGAAGGGTTTAAATTTCAGTTGAAGCATGCCGTGGAAAAAGTAACAACGGACGGTAAAACAGTGAAGGTTTTCGCAAAAAACAAAAAACAAGAATCGGTTACATTTGAAGGAGATTACTGCTTAGTGGCAGTTGGCCGAAAACCGTACACAGATGGATTAGGTTTAGAAAAAGCTGGAATCAAGATGGATGATCGCGGGAGAATTGAAGTCAATGAAAATTTGCAGACTAACGTTGCTGGTGTTTATGCCATTGGAGATGTGGTTAAGGGTGCCATGCTTGCGCACAAGGCTGAAGAAGAAGGCGTATTTGTTGCAGAGCTATTAGCAGGCCAGAAACCACACATCAATCATCATTTAATCCCAGGGGTTGTTTATACCTGGCCGGAAGTAGCAGCCGTTGGATTTACAGAGGAGGACTTGAAAGATAAAGGGATAGAATATAAAGCCGGACAGTTCTCAATGAGAGCTCTTGGAAGGTCCAGGGCAAGTATGGATACATCCGGTTTTGTTAAAGTCTTAGCCGACAAGAATACGGACGAAGTGTTGGGCGTACATATGGTTTGTGCTCGAGCTGCGGATTTAATTATGGAGGCGGTAACTGCCATGGAGTATCGGGCATCTGCTGAAGACATAGCAAGAATTTGTCACCCACACCCAACGTATAGTGAGGCGTTTAAAGAAGCGGCATTAGATGCAACAGAAAACAGACCTCTGCACTCTTAATGCAAAACTTTTTTAATAGACAATTGTTTCGTACTTAATTAATGACAAGAAGAACAGGCATATTATTACTCAATCTGGGGACTCCGGATTCGCCAGCTGTTAAAGATGTTAGAAAGTACTTGAAAGAGTTTCTAAATGATCCCAGAGTAATCGATCTTCCATGGTTAAAAAGAAAAATATTAGTCAATCTGATAATTGTTCCGCTCAGAGCGCCAAAGTCAGCTAAAGAGTACGCAAAGCTATTTAAACACGGTAATGGAAATTCTCCATTATTATCTAATGGATTGGGCTTGCAAAAAGAAGTTCAAAATTTATTGTCTGACAACGAGAAAGTGCACTTTGCTATGCGTTATCAAAATCCATCCATGTCCAAAGTTTTGGGTGAAATGAGGATGGAGAACTATGATCGAATTATTGTAATTCCTTTATACCCGCATTATGCAAGTGCATCTTCAGGATCAACGATTGAGGAAGTTTTTAGAATCGTAGGAAAATGGTGGGCAATACCTGAAATTGTCTTTGGAGGCCAATTTTATCATGAAAGTGGTTTTCTAGATTGTGTGGCTAATAATGTCAGCAAGTTTGATGTGCATAGTTATGATCATGTTCTGTTTTCTTATCATGGCCTTCCCATAAGGCAGTTAGATAAGGTGTATTTAAAAGGGCGTGAGTGTGCAGATCACAATTGTGAGGAGGGTGTACAAGGTGATAATACACTTTGCTATAAGGCCACGTGTTACCAAACTACGATACATATTGTAGAAAAGTTGGGATTAAAGGAAGGTGCTTATTCTACCGCTTTTCAATCAAGACTTGGTCGCGATCCTTGGATACAACCTTTTGCAGATGTGGTTATCGAAAACTTGGCAAAATCAGGAGCTAAAAAAATATTGGTGCTTTCACCTGCGTTTGTTTCTGATTGTTTGGAAACAACAATTGAAATAGGGGAAGAGTATAAAAATATCTTTTTAGAGCATGGAGGCGAAGAGTTAGATTTGGTGCCCAGCTTAAATATCAATGCAGATTGGGTCAATTACTTGGCTAAAAAAATTAAATCTTATTAGGGCCAAATAATTATTTTCGATTGTCCTTTTCTTTTACTTTTTTATTCGTTCCGGCATGAACACTATGCGATTTCAATTCAGGAGTATTTGATTTACCCAACTTAGAATTCTTACTAGTTGATTTCAGGCCTTTAACTGTTGCTTGCATTTTAAGCTGTGGTTGATCAACAGAAGAATTCTTACTCTTGGTTTTAGAGCTTGAAAACGCTGGTCCGGGTGTTTCTTGCTTAGGTTGCACTTGCCCGTTCATATTTCCAATTAACGTTAGCAATAATCCTAATGTAAGTATTGAATTTTTCATTTATTGAAGCACGGTTAAATTTAAATGATGGGTATCTGGATTACTTGTAACAAAAATAGCAGCATTATAGGTTCCGCTGACGCCGGCTACCTGTCCTTGAAGGGTATAAGTGTAGCTATTCCCAATAGTGAGACCAGTCACTTTTTTTGTGTAGGAACAGCTCCAGGAGGTAATCGTTCCTGTCACGTCATCGTAGCTTTGCATTTTTGTGTTAGTTCCTCCTAAAGAAGCAGAACCGTCATGTACACGAAACTGGACAAGTGCCATAGAATTTGTATAGGCAAATCCTGAACCTGAAAACATTAGAAGAGCATCGGTTTGTGTCGCAGTAAAGGTAAGGCTCATGCCTGAAACATTTGACCATGTGGCACTTGAAATTTGAATATCCGACCCAAGTGAAACGGAATTAAAATTACGAGGTGATTGATAGCTGGGTCCCGTGGAAGTTTGCATAAGTACTTGACCTTCAGAGCCTGGAGCAATGTTCGCTAGAGTTCCATTAGCGTCCGTAGCAACAATTCGAGTTCCTGTTCCTGCTAAATCATTTACGCGTGCATTACCGTCAATATGCAGCTTTTCGGCTGGAGATGAAGTTCCAATTCCTACATTACCTGCACTGTTGATTCTTACCGCTTCTGCT
>JABJPZ010000251.1 GCA_018663635.1 Crocinitomicaceae bacterium | reverse complement strand
TAACCACTATTTCGCAGTGTTGCTTTCCCCGGATCCAACGATAATTTGCCATTGGTCGGCATAATTAAAAAGTCACCCAGGTCGGAATGGCCGGTGCCACTGAAATGTGTGTGGCTGAATCCGAAGATCGTGGAGTCATCGTATTGGTAGCCGGAACAATAGGGATAGGTTTCAGGATTGTATTTTCCTTCGATGAACATGGTTTGCTGATTCGTTTCCGGGCTGAGCTGAACCATTCCGAATGGTGCTGTTGCTCCAGGGTAGGTGTGCCCCATGTTTTTCGTTCCTATTAGTGGATTGACAAATCGAATGAAGTTATTTGTAATTACTGTTGGCTCCTTTATTTCGGTATGTGAATTTTGGTTGTGGTTGCAGGAAATGAGTAATACTAAGATGAAACAGCTTGCAATCGTAAAAACACTATTCTTCATTTTAAATAATTCGGTTTGAAATTCTGGTTTCAATTGTTTAGGTCAGGTTGTCCAATGCCTCGGAAAGAGTAGGGTATTTGAATTTGAACCCCATTTTTGCTAGTCGTTCTGATTTAACATATCGCCCATAAAGTACGAGCTCAGGGTCTGTTTTGAAGATGAACTTGGCTCCAAACCGGGTAATGAATGCGGTTGCCGGAATGCCAATGGCTACCTTCAGCTTCTTTCTGAGTATGTGCATGAATTCTTTATTTGAGACAGGGTTTGGTGCACTGGAAATGTAAAAGTCATGAAAGCTATCATTGATAATTGCCTGGTGGATGATCTCGTTCATGTCGTATTCATGGATCCAGCTTATGCCTTGTTTCCCGTTACCTGCCTTGCCTCCAAATCCTAATTTGACTATTCGTTTAAGGCTGACCATGGCCCCTCCATCTTTCCCGATCACAAAGCTTGTTCTGAGTCTAACACCTCTGGTTTCAGGCGGTAAAGATTCCAGGAATGCCTTTTCCCATGCCTTCCCAACAAACGGGGCTAAACCATAACCTGTAGCTGAGGTCTCGGTGCACAGTTGACTGGGTGGATCCCCATAGATGTGTGCGGTTGACATTTGTATCCAGATCTTCGGAGGGTTGTCAATTTCTTGGAGTGCTTTACCAATGATGATGGTAGAATCAACTCTTGAACGCAATATGACATCACAGTTGTCCGGGGATTTGATGCAGTCTACAGTCCGACCGGCCAAATTAACAATTGCCAACGCGCCATTCAGAGCTTGGGTCCATTCTCCCAATTGAAACCCATCCCATTTTACAAAGTCAAATTCAGTTTTGATAGGGGTATGTCTGGCAACAAGAACAGGGTGAAAGCCCAATTTTGAGAGATGCGCGGCTAAGCTCATTCCAATAAATCCAGTACCGCCAAAAATCACAACTTTTTTCACCACATAGAGGTATTAATGAATGGAGATTAAATCATATTCTTAATTTTTTAATATCATGACGTTAGTTGACTTTGTATTGTTTCCAACTATATGCACCATATAATATCCCGCCGCTCCCAAAATTTCGAGGTTAATTTGCGCTACATTTTGATACGATTGTGAAGATATTGTTTGGCCATATAGATTAACGATTTTAACACTTAATTGATCATCTTTAGCACCTAATGATACAGTGAATAAACCATTTGTTGGATTAGGGAAGACAGCTAAATCTTGTATAAACCCTATTTCACTGGTAGAAACACTTGTAATCGGGAAACAAGCAGAAGTGTCAGAACATCCATTTTCAGCTACAATAACAGCATAATTGCCATTTATTGTGGCTGTGTAGGATTGATTTGTTTCTCCAGAAATGGCGGTGAAGCTACTGTCACAATTAATCCATTGATAATCGGCTCCACTGACAGCTGCAGTTAAGGTATTTCCGGCTGATGTGACTGCTGTATTTACGGTATCAATAATTAGGTCGACAGTTATAATTGAATCACATCCAGCACTATTTGCAATCGTGTCCATATAGGTGTTCGAAGAAGTCCATATGTAATTTCCGCTAGGGGATATGTAGTTTACACAAGCGGTGTCGGCTATATTAGAACTTGTACTTGTAGTAATGGTCAGGTCTATTGTTACGATAGAGTCACACCCAGAGAAATTAGCAATGGTATCCATGTATATATTTGACGTAGTCCAAGTATAATTGCCGCTTGGAGATGTGTAACTTAAACAGGCAGATACAGAGATATTTCCAACTGTTTTTTGACATGGGCCTAGCTTTACTGTAAACGCATCAAAACTTCCAGCTGAAGTTAAATTGGTTATCTCTGTACCTGGCTCAAAATCTGCCGTTCCTTGAAAATTACCAGTAGTAAATACATTTTCATTTAAATCAGTGACAATGCCTTTACCATAGTCATTTCCCGTACCACCCATATTTTTCGCCCAGATATGATTTCCTAAGGCATCAATTTTTGAAACAAATACATCATTGTTTCCGAATGAGCTTAAGAAATGCGATCCAGCACCAGGATCAAAATCAACAGTAGAAAAGAAATATCCAGTGGTGTACACATTACCGGCAAGATCCGCGTCAATAGCAAGTCCCAAATCATTCGATCCACCACCAATACTTTTTGCCCACTGATGCGCTCCTGATGCATCGAATTTGGCAATGAAAATGTCAGAGCCACCATTGGAAGTTAAAAGATTATCTGCAACGGAATCTGGGTTGAAATCAGCTGTGCCTTGAAAATAACCGATTGCATAAGCATTGTTTAAACCGTCAATTGCAATATCACGACCAAAATCGACACTCGAACCGCCGAGGTTTTTGGCCCAAAGGAAATTCCCTGAGTTATCTAATTTTGAGATAAAGATGTCGAAACTACCTGCTGACGTTAAGTCTACAGTTCCCCCCCCTGGGTCAAAATCTGCTGTACCCATAAAATAGCCTGTAGTCAGAATATCATCGGAATTGTCTAATGCGATTGAGTAACAAATATCATTTCCGTTTCCACCCATTCTTTTGGCCCATACAAATGAACCGCTGGCATTCAATTTTGAAACAAATATATCTGCGTTTCCATCAGAGGTTAAATTTTCCGATCCACCACCCGGCTTAAAATCTGTTGTCCCATTAAATTGTCCAACAGTATATACATTTCCAGCATTGTCAACGGTAATTCCTCGTCCAATTTCTTCATCTCCACCACTCAGGTTTTTAGCCCAAATTAAATCTCCGTTAGGATCAAGTTTCACAACAAATACGTCATAATCACCGCTATTATTGAGGTTTGTAGTTCCGGATCCAGGTTCAAAGTCAACATTCTCCTGATAAAAGCCGGTTACATAAACATTCCCAGATGCGTCAACGGCAATGGCGTTACCCTCATCTTCAAGCGTTCCACCAAATCCAACGGCCCAAATATAATTGCCTAATGAGTCGGATTTGGCAACAAAAATATCGGTCTCTCCATTGGAAGTAATCTCAACCGTGTCAATTCCTGGGTCAAAATCTGTTGTTCCACTAAAACTACCGGTAGTATAAATATTACCTTGATCATCTAATGCAATTGAGACACTTGTTTCATCATCTGTCCCTCCAAAATTATTGGCCCAATCAAATACGGGTTCTTGAGAATAATTAATAATCGTAATTCCGAGTAACAAAGTGATTAAGAGAGCAGATTTCATGGTCGTTGGTTTAGATGGGTATTTATTTGATTCATCGTAATTTATCGATTTACTTCAGAATTACATTGAAATAGAAGTAATTTTTTTCTCGATAGCATAATTCAATTCTGTTTCAAGTTACTATTTGACCTTATTGGATTACTACTGGAAAACTAGTCGTAATGTTTGTTCCGTTTAACGTTAGAATATAAAGACCAGGTGACTCACGAAAATCTACATCAATCAAATTAACGTTATGATATTTAATTGATCGAACCAATTTGCCCTTAATTGTAGCAATTGTCAATTCGATTTGTTCTTGTTTTGATTTAAATTCAATTCTAAAAACCCCTGAATTAGGATTAGGGTACAATTTTGGAGGAATAATTGTTACTGTTTCATTGGTTCCAACAGTAATATTGACAATTTGTGTCGTGCTGTCAACGCAGCCATAGCCAGATGTTGCTATCTGTTGTATACTGTACGTTCCGTTAGTTGGAAAAATAATTGTGGTGTCGAAAGCCATTGATGAACTAAGCGTGTCAAAAGTCCATGAGATAGTTGATGCACCTATACTTGTATTGGTGAAAAGTACGGTGTCGTTCATTATGTTATAAGAGAAATCTGCAATGGGTCCTTCAATTTCGACAGAATCAATTTCATTGACGACACAATTAATTTTCCATCCTTCCATCGTAACGGAGTGATTAATTAAGTAGTTCCCAGCAGTAGAATAAGAATTACACGTACTGTCTCCATTACTTGTGTTTCCATTTCCCCAATTTGTTTCTTTTATGACAGAGGGATCAGTATTGTACATGCTGTTATATAAAATCGGTGACAAGCTGTCGGATTCTACACAAATGACCGAGCCAAAACAAGCGGTATCTGCACTGACGGACATAGCAGTATGAAGCTCATATGAAACAATGGGCTCTAGTAAGTAGTCATAATCCCAAGGTGTAGTGGCGAATGCCGGATCAGTCGTTTGGTTATACCATTTTACATAAGATGCGCCAGATAAATCATCATAATATACCGCACTCAACGCTTCGCCTTGACCATCTGTATTCGAAAAACTGTTCCTGCCAATTCCAAGCGGTTCTGTTGTCCCTGATCCATCGATACTTAAATAAAAATCCTCAGAATAAGTTACTGGGCTAGACCATGTTACACAATTTCTTGCAGAAGAAACGGGTACTCCAGATCCAAGAGGTATTGTGGTGGATTGTGATGCGATAATTGTGTCCGGTAATCCTAGGCTGTCAACGCTGTACATTTCTAGGGTAATAGCGGCTGGAGCGGATCCGAAAATACCAGTGTACGCATAAAAACAAGCACCATGAACCGTTATTTCTTGTGGAGCCATAAATCGTTGAGCGATTTTTACATAGAGCTCCGGTGCACTAACTGCTTGGTATTCAATAGCAGTTGCTTTGCTCAATGCATACAGAATGGTGTCATTACCGCAATTCATTGTTGATTTCAACAACGGCAGGTTTTCTTCTGTAGATATAAATTCTTTTTTTACTTCAGCTTGGCCCAATAGGCCAATCGGTAAGGTGCTTAGGATAACATAAAGGAAGATGGGAGGAATCATGATAATTTGATTTTCTATATTTTTTAATTAAAATCATTTTACGGCTTCAGCTTCAGAAGAAGCGTTAAAAAGACACATGATTTTTTTTAATCGATATTGATTTCTAATTTTCACACGACTAATATTTATTCACCGAGCTTTGAACTCGACCTAATTCCTATAAAATATTACTTTTGTGTGCAGTATTCACAGACAAGTAAGCAAATGTCTCAAGATAATTTTAATTATTCCGTTTCAATAGATTGTGTCATTTTTGGTTATGATACAACCGATCTAAAGGTTTTATTGATTAAAAGAGGTGAGGATCCTTATTGCAATTATTGGGCTTTACCAGGTGATTTGATTAAGCCTAAAGAAGATATTGATGATTCTGTATCTAGAGTTTTAAAGGATCTTACTGGCTTGTCCGATGTCTATATGAATCAGGTTAAAACTTTTGGGGATGTTGGAAGACATCCTTTGGGTCGGGTATTTACCGTAGCTTACTTTAGCTTATTAAAAATTGGAGATTATCAACTCAATCCTTCTTCTTTTGCAACAGAAGCAGAATGGCATTCGGTAAGTCGGATCGGAGAATTGGCTTTTGATCACAATAAAATTTTTGCAACGTGTAAACAAGAATTAGTCAATTCAGTAAAAGTAAAACCAATTGGTTTTGAGTTATTACCCGAGGAGTTTACATTAACTGAATTGCAAAACCTCTATGAAACGATACTTCAGAAAACATTTGATACGAGAAATTT
>JABJPZ010000250.1 GCA_018663635.1 Crocinitomicaceae bacterium | reverse complement strand
TTTACAGTCCCGTCAAGCGTTCCAGAAGTAGGGCTTAATGGTGCTGCAGGGCTAATTTGCTCCTGTGCACTATATGGAGTTCCAGAAGAACCATTTAAAACCATATTTACACCTGCATTTTTAAAGATTTGTTTTCCTCCCATTACCGGACCATTGTAATCTTTTCCTTCTCCGTATCTAAAATCAACTGTTCCAGTCAACTGGTGTCTTTGATCGTAGCTATAAGGAAAAATTGTTCTAAGGTTTGGTTGTCCTGAATTAATTAAGTTCAATGAAGATGATGCATCTGAACCTGTTCCTTCAGCAAACTGTAACGTATAAGCAGCTCTTAATGTAATATTACCTGATCTTCTTAAATCATAAGCTACTGTCATACCTTTAATTGTTCCAAAATCAATGTTCCCCCAAGTTCTATATGTACGAGGGTATGCATTAGTCACATTAATCAATGACACTTGATCTCTTTGCTCTCTGTAGAATACAGATAACTTTAAAGAAGATTTTTTACTTAGTACTTGTTGAAACCCTAATTCATAATCAATTGTTTTTTCTGGTTTCAAATCAGGATTATTAACTACAACATTTCTGTTTTTCATATAGTAATAATCTAAAGGATTTAAACGATTTCCTGTAGTTGGTCTTTTTGATAAGATATCATAATGCGCAAAGAATAAAGCTTCATCCGAAATTGGGAATGAAAATGCAATACGAGGCATAACAACAATTTGAGGAGTATAATCTTCAAATACATCTTGTGAAATATTATCAGATGGATTTACACCATCTTGTAAATAAGGAGCTATTCCGGCACTTGTTTCCAATACTGACGGATCAGTAATTTCAGCCCCTACTGCATTATACCATGTATCCTCTACTCTGTATCCATTAATTGCAGTCGGGTCCTCAATATCATTTACATATACAATCGCATTATCAGGAATATTTTCTGGGTGAATAACTTCAACACCGTCGATATCCAACACTTCTCCAGCTGTTCTTGAACTATACAATAAATACTTATCTTTTAATACTTGTTGATTTGCATCAAATCTATCTACACGAAGACCAACGTTAAAGATTAAATCATCAAATGCAAATTTATCCATTATGTATCCAGACATGTAAATTGGTTCGAAAGCTCCCATTGGACGAGTAAAGTTTCCAAGCTCATCCGTTTCAGTGAAAAAATCGTTAAGCGTTGGATTATCTTTTGATTTATTTCCTTTATAGTCGTACCCATAATAAGAAACGTAATTAGAACCTTGATTTAACAACTCATCAGCACTAAACATATCTAATGAGAAAGTACTTGGATCTAATTCATCAATATTTAAATACTGGGTTCCTGTAGGATCCATTCCTTGTGCATTTCTTACATTGTAATCGAAAAAAGATTGTTCGCCGCCTCCAACATATTCATCACTAGCCCCGCTCAATGTAGCAAAATCATATTGTGAAAATGTTCCAAACTGAGAAACATAATAATCGCTTTCATCCAATGCTCTGCCATTATCCGTATGACTGTTAGCTAATAATCTTCCAAGGGTCCAAAGACCTACTGGGCTAACAGAAAAACTTCTATCAGTTCTTTGTTCGTATTCAAAACCAATTGCAATTGCATGATCGCCTATATCTGCAGAACCTTGAGCAGTAACACGAAATTGAGATGCATCTGATTTAGAATATCCATTGTATTGCGTACCCATATTTGTCCACAAACCATAAACGCTGTTCGGCAGCATCCCGTTCAATAAAGCGCCACCATCTAATAACTGCGTGAAGTTCTCATAATTATCAACGACATCATTATACAATGTATAGTATTGATTAGTAATAGCCGCCAATTCAGTATTCGCCAAATCTGAAGTATCTGGCGTAAACGTAACCTCTACATCATTTAATCCATTATGCACACGGTCAATTTGTCCATCTCCGTTAAAATCTCTTAACTCATATGATTTCTCTTGTTCAACTTCAAACTTCCCAACATATCCATATCCAAAAAGGTTATCCTTATGTTTTGCATCTTGTGTTTTAGAATTATTCTTAGAATAATCTATCATAATAGTATAGAAAGCATTTTTAACACTTCCTGTACTTTCCTCACCCTCTTCCATTATAGATTGAAAGCGTTGTGTGAACTTACCATAGGTTCGCCAGCTACTAGACTGAATCAAAGGAAAGTTATCATAGTTCATTAATGATCCACCCCAATTCCCTGCTAAGTAACGACTATAACTACCTGAACCACCAAATGTTAAATTTACATTTGGACCAACGTTTACATCAATTTTTCCAGCAAGAGAAGCATTTTTTGATGGAACATTTTGCCTGAATTTCACTTCTTGAAAGTCAGAAGCATTTAAAAAATCTGTATTATAGAACGCTCCAAAACCAGTTCCAGTTGGTCTTAATGGATTTGCCGTTAATTCAGCTCGTGCTGAGTCCGTAATTCTATACTGTGGCAAGCCCAGTGGTCTAGAATCTACAGCAGATGTAAAATTTCCTGAAATAAAGAAACCTAATAAAGGATCTGTTTTCTTTCCAGTACTATCTTTCTTCATTAACAAAGGTCCTGCAACAATTCCTTCAATTAGATTGTATCCGTAATGATCTAAACCATAAGTCTTTTCTCCTAATTTAAACCCAGAAGACACTACTTCAACTCCACCAAAATAAAATCTTGACGCTCCTCTAGTAGTAATCGAGATAATAC
>JABJPZ010000249.1 GCA_018663635.1 Crocinitomicaceae bacterium | reverse complement strand
TGCCGAAATCCGATCGCTTACCACCATGACTAATAAATCATTATTTATGGTATACACATCTCGAACCTTACCTTTGTAATGGTTTGTTTGCCCTTCAAAATTAAAATTTGCTTCTTTAATTGCGTTCATCTTATTTGTCTTTATCTGATTCAAATGCTTGTATAATATTCTTAACTAATTTATGTCTTATTATGTCGTTTCCATCAAGATAGATAAAAGAAATTCCTTCTACTTTATTAAGTAAACCTATCGCCTTAACCAAACCTGATTTTTGATGCTTAGGTAAATCTATCTGACTTACATCACCGGTAATAATAAACTTAGCACTCTCTCCCATTCGTGTCAGGAACATCTTCATTTGGCTAATTGTCGCGTTTTGAGCTTCATCTAAAATTACGAAGGCATTGTCTAATGTTCTTCCCCGCATAAAAGCAAGCGGTGCTATTTGAATCACTCCCGAATCGATATAATATTCCAGTTTTTCTGGAGGAATCATATCCATCAAGGCATCATACAGCGGCTGCATATAAGGATCCAACTTTTCTTTCAAATCGCCGGGCAAAAAACCTAAATTCTCACCAGCTTCAACCGCAGGTCTTGTAAGTATTATTCGTTTAACTTCTTTGTTTTTTAAAGCTCGTACAGCGAGTGCTACTGCCGTGTAAGTTTTTCCAGTACCAGCTGGTCCAATAGCAAAAGTCAAATCGTGTTTATCTGATGCAGCAACCAGCTTTCTTTGATTTGCCGTTCTTGCCTTCACTTTTATACCACTGTTTCCATATACCAAAACAGCATCTGCCCCCTCAGAATTCAAATAATCCGCACCATTGTCCCGCAGCAAGTTGTCGACATTACTTTCCGATAATCTATTGTATTTGTGATAATGAGCAATTAGCAAATTCAATTTTTTCTCAAAACTCTCAATTTCAGATTGACTTCCTATCACTTTAATCATCTCGCCCCTAGCTATTAATTTTAGCTTTCGAAACTTCTTCTTTAGTAATTTGAGGTTTCCTTCTTTTGGCCCGAAAATCTCAATTGGATTAACGCCTGTTATCTGTATTTCTTTTTCTTGCAAAATACTGTTCGTTCAATTCTAATTTATTGTGCTAATTTTGCCCCAAAATAACCACTTTTTACTCGAATTAAAAAGAATAAATTTTCAACATGGCTATTATTACTTTAACAACAGACATGGGAACTAGGGATCACTATGTTTCTGCTGTAAAAGGAGCCATTTATTCGCAATTGGAAAATGCACAAATTGTTGATATCTCACACGATTTAACTCGCTTTGACATTGCTCAATGCGCCTATATTCTTAAAAACTCGTTTAAAGAGTTCCCCAGAGGATCGGTGCATATTATTGGTGTTGACCCTGAGGCTTCTGTCAATCGTGCACATTTAATTGTTGAGTGTATGGGCCATTTTTTTATTGGCGCAGACAATGGTATATTCTCTATTCTTTTTGATAAGATACCTGAAAATATTTTCGAATTAAACATTTCTCAAGACAGTGATGATCTTACTTTTCCTGTAAAAGATGTATTTGCAAAGGCAGCCTGTCATCTAGCACGTGGAGGTACCCCCGAAATTATTGGAGTCCGCACTGCTTCTATCCAACAAAAGCAAATGTACAGGCCTATTATAGAAGAGAATTTAATTCGTGGAACAGTAATCTATATCGACTCCTATGGAAACGTGATCACAAACATTACTAAGTCACTATTTCAGCAGGTGAGCAAAGGTCGATCATTTAAGATTCTCTTCAGAAGCTCTGCCTACGCAATAGATAAAATTAGTCGAAAATATTCGCAAGTGCCCGAAGGAGAAAAAATTGCTTTATTCAGTTCTTCAGATTATCTAGAAATTGCCATCAATAAAGGTGTTGAGGGGTCTGGTGGAGGAGCCAACAAGCTTTTTGGACTTAAGATATATGACACCGTAACCGTTCAATTTGAATAACCATGATTACACGAATTGTAGAGCTCAATTTTCACATTGAACATGTTGACAATTTCTTAACCAATTTTCAGAAGCACAAAACCCAGATACGGAATTTTGATGGTTGCACTCACCTAAAGCTATTGCGAGACAAAAAGCAAAATACTAAATTTTTCACCTACAGTATTTGGCTATCCGAGATGCATTTAGAAAATTATAGAGAATCTGATTTATTTAAAACCATTTGGTCTGAAACCAAACCTTTATTTTCTTCGAAAGCGGCCGCCTGGAGTGTGGATGTAATATCTGAAGTCCAATGAATTACTTTCAATTAAGGCTGAAATTTTGAATCACTGAGCGCACAGGCTCTTGCGAATAAATGGATTCAACTTTTCTACGAAGATTATAGCCGCTTGCCATAACCTCGCCATAAGCTCCAGCAGATCGAATCGCAACAATGTCGCCCCGTTTTGTTAGCGGCAACTCCACTCCCCTCCCAAAACAATCAGAAGACTCGCAAACAGGTCCAACAACATCATACCGACCTGTTTTAGAAACACAAGAGCTAATATTATCAATCTGATGCTTTGCTTGATATAGAGCTGGCCGAATAAGCTCAGTCATACCAGCATCGCAAATAACAAAATTAGTAGAGATACCTTCTTTTAAGTAGAGAACTTTAGACAATAAACTTCCGCATTGCCCCACAATGCTTCTCCCTAGCTCAAAATGAAGCTGCTGCTTTTCGTCACGGACAATAAATTGATCAAACAAGTTAAAATAATGATGGAAGTCTGGAATAGGATTATCATCTGGAGCATCATAGTCAATACCCAATCCGCCACCTACATTAATGTGATTTAATCGAATTCCTTGGTCTACAAACCAGGCGTTGACCTGGTTAATTTTAGCGCACAGTTCCCTAAAAACATACATTTTAGTGATTTGCGAACCAATATGAAAGTGAATCCCCTCTATAACTATAGATTCAGACTTTCTAATTAATTGCAATACAGCCTCCAATTGTTGCACGCCAATTCCAAACTTGTTTTCATTAACACCGGTAGTAATAAATGCATGCGTATGCGCATCAATATTCGGATTAATACGAATTGCGATGTGCGCTTTTTTATTCATTCGGTTGGCGTGTGTATTGATTACTTCGATTTCCTGAATAGATTCGCAATTGAAACAAAATATTTGATTTTCTAATGCATAGCATATTTCATCGTCCGTTTTTCCTACGCCAGCAAACACAATTGAAGATGGAGGAAATCCACTATCAAGTGCCAGCTTAATTTCATTACCACTGACGCAGTCCGCTCCTAATCCGTATTTATGAATAAGATTTAGAATAGGCTTATTCGCGTTAGCTTTAAACGCGTAATGCACAATTTGCTGTTTATACTGTGTTGCAGTAACAATTGACTTTAGCGTGTCTTCTAACAGTTTTAAGTCGTAAAAATATACTGGAGTTGGTCTTTCTAGTTGATCATTTTCACTGGATATCATCATTTCAATTTTCAAATGGAATGCGAAATAAGCATTACTTATTTCATAATTGTAAAAATTTAATATTTTTGTTCTTTATTTTAACAATCTGTTTATATATTAACAATTAATGTAATGGCCGGAATTTCTAAAACAGTCACCCAACTCATCCAACAGTCCCCTTTTCTAGAAGAAGCTCTGGCGGATAAACTCATTAATGTTTCAGCTTTAGCTAGACATTTACACAAAGATGTCTGTATGAAATTAGGTAAAGACATCAATGAAGGGGCAATAGTAATGGCTATTAATCGGATGGAACCTGGTTATTATCACAAAATCAATTTTGGCATTAAAAAGTTCTTCAATAAGCTAGGTGATTTTACCGTTAAAAGTGGCATCAACGATTATACTTTTAAAAATTCTGAGACACTTTTTCTGACGCAGGCGAATTTTTTTCAAAAAGTGTCTTCCGAAACAAGCAGCTTTATTTCATTTTCCAATGGCATTAAGGAGTCAACGATTATTGCAAGCAATAATCTTCATGCGCCATTGGTACAATTTTTCCAAGGAGAACAACTCCTTGGACATAAAAAAAACCTGGCCACAGTAACTATCAATTTACCCAAGGAAAATTCTGAAATATCTGGAGTATACTACTACTTACTTAAAAAATTAGCCTGGCTTGGAATTAACGTCGTTGAAGTAATTTCTACAACTAACGAAGTTACCTTTCTTGTAACTGATACAGATATAGATAAAACTTTCTCTGCACTGATGGACCTTAAAAGATGATTTGCCAATAGATTCTATTGGCAAAACCTGCCTTTCAATCAAGAAGGTAGAGATAGCTACAATAATTAACAATATGAATGTGAAAACTATTCCTTTTAAATCAAGAGTACAGACTGTTTTAATTACTTTTGATTTGAATTATTAGAGTTCATGTACGCATTATACATAAAAGAAGTTCGATCTTTTCTTAACTCCTTGATCGGTTACATAACGATTGTCATTTTCTTATTGGCAATAGGCCTGTTCATGTGGGTTTTTAGTGGGTCTGAAAACGTTTTTGAAATGAGAATTTCAACACTCAATTCTCTTTTTTTTAATGCTCCTTTAATTTTCATGTTCATCATACCCGCAATAACAATGAGGTCTTTTGCCGAAGAAAAACGGACCGGTACAATTGAACTACTCTTAACAAAACCTCTTACAGACACTCAAATTGTATTGGCAAAATATTTAGCTGGGTTTTCATTAATTTTTATTGCTTTACTTCCCACTTGGGTGTACTACGTATCTATCTATTTAATGGGAGATCCTGTGGGCAACATTGACAACGGAGGCACATTAGGCGGTTACATTGGTTTGTACCTTATAGGTGCTGTTTTTGTTGCAATTGGAACTTTTTGCTCTGCTTGCACCAAAAATCAGGTGATTGCTTTTCTTTTTGCTTTAGTGCTTTCTTTTCTTTTCTATCACGGTTTTGAACACCTCGGTAGTTATTCCTGGTGGGGAACGTGGGACGGAGCCATTCAGAGTATTGGAATTCAACAACATTTCACTGCCTTACAGAATGGCCTCTTGGACACGAGAGACCTGAGTTATTTTATTAGCTTGATTTTAATCTTTTTAGTAATCACGAGATTAGTCTTAAAAAGCAGGAAATGGTAATGGCTTGGAAAGACATCATACAAACGGTTATCATTATTGCGATAATTGCTGTATTAAACCTCATTGGGTTTCTACAGTACGTGCGAATTGATCTTACTGACGAAGGCAAGCACTCTCTTACTCCAGGCTTTACAGAATTACTGCAAAATGACATGGATCATAACATGTATATAACAGTTTACCTAGCTGGCGACGATTTTCCAGCGCATATTGAGAATTTACGCCGAAACGTCCAAGACAAGCTGGCTGCGTTTAATAGAATTTCGGGTGGTATGGTTAAATTCGAATTCATCGATCCGGATGAAGACGAAGAGCTAGCGCCAGAATTATTTAAGCAATTAGAGGCTGCTGGTTTATCTGCAAAAAAAGTCAGAGAACAAAGCGAAGGTTCTGTTAGTGAAATCTATTTCTGGCCAGGTGCAACAATTGAATATGGAACGGATAAATCTGTCGCTGTGCAGTTTATTTCAGGAGGAATTCAGCTCGTCGATAAATTCACGCTTAATATGGCCAGTGATCAGCTCGAATATAAATTTTTACAAGCTTTTCGAAAATTAACTCGAAAAACCTATCCGCACGTGGGGATTTTAGAAGGACATGGTGAACTACCTCTTTACAATACCATTTCTATTCGGGGGCATTTAAAAGAATCATACAACGTGGATCAGGTAAGCCTACGAGACTCTAATAACAATGAAATGGTTTATGCCCTAGCTGATTACCAAAGTGTAATAATCGCTCAGCCTAAGTCTGAATTCTCGGATAAAGAAAAATTCATTTTGGACCAATTCATAATGAACGGTGGTAAAGTTGCCTGGCTAATTGATCCACTCAACATGAATGAAGATAGTCTATTTCGAACAGGACAAACCATTGCACTACCCTACGAATTAAATATTAGCGACCAACTTTTCAACTACGGAGCGCGAATTAATAACGAAATGATTATTTCTGAAAAATGTGCACCAATCTATGATTTTAGAAACAATCAACCAGCAGACTGGAATTTTTATGTTTTGGCACGAAATAATAACAGAGATCCCGTAGCATCCAATTTAAATCCTGTAAAATTAAAATACGCCAGTCCGGTAGAACCTGTGGGTGATACATCTATCGTGAAACGGGTATTACTGGAATCGTCACCACATTCAAAAGTTTTTAAAAACCCGGCTCGCGTTTCTTTAGCCTATTTAGACCCGGCTTATCAACCCAACTATGTGGGAGAATCTGTTCATCAACGTCCTACGGCATTAATACTAGAGGGGTCTTTTAAAAGTTTTTATCGCAATTCGCTTGACCCGACATATAAAAACAATCCGGATGTAAAATTTAAGGATTCTAGCGAGTTCAATAAAATGCTAGTGATTGGAGATGGAGACATTATTAAAAATGTTGTCCGAAGAAATGCTGGAGTAAATAAAGAAATAAACCCCGAGACTGATGTATTAAGCCCTGACATCGAATTTGTAACCATGGGGCAACCTTATCCGGCTTATGGTAATACTGATTTTTTCAAAAATGCTTTTGACGACCTCATGGAACAAGACAATCTAATCGCATTAAGGGGGAGAGAATTCAAACAGCGCCCTTTAAACGATCAATTCATTTTCGATAAAGGAGTAAAATCAACCATTAAATTCTTAAACGTAGCCCTTCCTATAATACTCTTATTACTATTCGGAGGATTGCAATACCTTTTACGTCGAAGAAAATTTGCTAAAAAATGAAAAAGCTATCGTATCCACTGATAATATTGTTCGCGGTGATTGCTGTATTTTATTTTTTTTCCCTAAGTAATTCAGATCCTATAACAACCAGTGACCACACAGATTTTGCGATTAAAGACACAAGTAGTATCGATCAAATTAGAATAACAGAAGCCAATGGTGGAACAATACTGGTACAACGAAGAAATCCAAGTAAACAATGGAAGCTTAACGGTGGCAAATTTGATGCGAGAGGAGATGCCATCTCTTTGATTCTGGAAACGGTGTACCGAATAAAAGTAAAACAGGAAGTCGACGAGAAAGCACAAAAAAACATCATTACGCAAATAGCAGGAAGTCATAAAAAAGTAGAATTTTTCAATGACGGTAAAATGGAGCCGTTCAAAACCTATTACATTGGGAATTCAACACCCGACAAACTCGGCACATTCATGGTGCTGGTTAAAAATGAAAACGGAGAATCATACAAATCTGTTCCATGCATTATGTATAAACCCGGCATGTACGGTCACTTGGAAAGTCGTTTTTTTTCTGATCTGAATGAATGGCGAAGCACCGCCGTATTCCGATATGGCAGA
>JABJPZ010000248.1 GCA_018663635.1 Crocinitomicaceae bacterium | reverse complement strand
GAATGATGGGTGAAACTGTTGCTAATAGTATTTGTAAGGAAAAAACAGCCTACAATCCAGGAATTTGGTTCAATTCGGCGAAGTTTTTTGACATAGAATATCAAACATATGGAACAGTATTGCCTGATTTGCAATCGGGTGAATGCGCCTTTTACTGGGAAGATAAAACAGGTAGACTCTGTGTTAAAATTGTCTATGATGAATCAACTAATGTTGTAAAAGGAGTAAATACATTTGGTATAAGAATGCGACATGAAATTTGGGATCGTTGGCTTCATGAAAAAAAGTCAATTCTATATGTTCTTGAACATTTGAAAGACGCAAACTTTGACACTGAATTTTATAAGAAACACGAGAAAGACATTATTGATAAATTCAATGGTGAAAATGCTACTTCAATTGTTCTGAAAAGAAGAAGTTGGAATCGAATTTTAGGTATAGGATAATGAAGAGTATTAGAAATATCGGTTTAGTGTTATTCCTTGGAGGGTTTTCGATTTTTATTGCGTCACTTTTTATAGGTAAATATTCGATTTCAGAAGAGCGTTTAATCACTCTTTATGATTCTACGGAAGAAATAGATAAGGGGGATACGATTGTTGCCAGCCTCACAAAAGCTGCGGCGGAAATGGGTTTAATAGATAAAGAATTTGCCAGTCAATTTACATTTTCCAGTAAGCTAACAGAGCTTTTTAAAAAATCAAACGAATTCATAGCCAATCAATTTATTGTTAGTGACGGAATAACTGAAGAAGAAAAGGAAGATTTAATCCAGATTTCTATTGAGTCGAGCAGAGTTGTTTATAGTGAGTCTTCAGTGTCTGTTGTATTTCCCGAAAATAAAAAGAAACAAAAATTAGTAATAGATAATACAAGCTGGATGTTCCTAGAGAATAAAGAATATGAAACCGCAGCTGATTTTAAAAATGATTTAGGCAATAAAGTCAATGAGATTAACGGGAAACTAGGCCAAGAATATTTTATTTGGGACAATAAATATTCTCGCTTTGATTTTGTGAAAGCTTCATTAATTGGCCCTGTATCAGATAGAAAAGGGTTGTTTTTATTGCTGACATTTGGTCTGTGCATTATTGGGTCATTGATGCATATTCTTCCTGGTGTCGTTTTAATGGGCGGCCCAGGAATTAAAAATGATGGAATTTATCATGATGCATCTACAAATAGAGGCTGGATTGGAATACTTGCTTTTGGTTTTCTATTTTTCTTTTACGTGCTTCTGTATTTCTACCCATGGTTGATAGTGAACTGGACAAGTATTGTTGATCCTATTAAAGGACTATTTGTGGAGGGAGCCGTTGCATCTCAGTGGTTTCTGTATGGACTATTGTATTGTGTTGCTATGATTGTCATGGGTATTAGAATGTTTGTTAAATACCGAAACAATCGATACCAAATTATTCGAACCTGTAGTGTTTTGTTTTTTCAAATCGTTTTTGCTTTTCTGTTAGTGGAAATACTCCCCTTATTCGATTTGCCAGCCATGGATTTGAAAAATGCATGGCCATTGGATTTTGACATGTTTTTTGATTGGAATGTGAAAGGGCATTTAGATTCTGGAACAGTAGGTATTTTTATGTTTGTGTGGGGAATAGTGCTAAGTGTAATTGTTATTCCTGTAATGGTCTATTTTTATGGCAAACGCTGGTATTGTTCATGGGTTTGTGGCTGCGGTGGTTTGGCAGAAACATTAGGTGATCCGTATCGTCAATTATCCGATAAGAGACTCATTGCATGGAAAATTGAAAGATGGATGATTTACAGCGTATTGGTATTCGCGGTTATCATGACCGCTTTTACAGGATACCACTCGTACAATGAAGTAATTAATCCCAATATGGCAGGAAGTAAAGATGTCCTTTTTGGACTTTCGGCTTACAATATTCGGGAGTGGTATGGTTTTTTAATTGGCTCTATATTCGCTGGGGTAATCGGAACTGGATTTTATCCAATACTAGGAAACCGGGCTTGGTGCCGTTTTGGATGTCCATTGGCAGCTTATATGGGGCTAGTTCAGCGTTTCAAGTCGAAATTTAGAATTACAACCAACGGAGGTCAATGTATTTCTTGTGGAAATTGCTCAACCTATTGCGAACAAGGAATAGACGTAAGGTCCTATGCACAAAAGGGGCAGAACATTGTTCGCGCGTCTTGCGTTGGATGCGGTGTTTGTTCAGCGGTATGTCCACGAGGAGTTTTGAAACTCGAAAATGGCCCGAATGATAATTGGAGCAGGGTAGAAGAGCCCGTAATTATTATTGGTAACGATGGAATGCTAGAAGTGAGTCGCATTGCTCCTGAGGTATCCGAACAATAGGATATGGTTGTTGATGTCATAATTCCTGCATACAATGAAGAAGCTTCTATTGCATTAGTTATACAAGATTTACCTGAGTTGGTTAGAGAAATTATTGTAGTTGATAACAACTCTATTGACGCTACTTCCGATCGCGCTATAGAAGCCGGCGCCACGGTAATTAAACAACAGTTGCAGGGGTATGGGAATGCATGCCTGAAAGGAATTGAATATCTTTTATCTAAGAATAATCCGCCAGACATTGTCGTTTTTCTAGATGCGGATTATTCTGATCATCCCGCAGAATTAGTGGATTTGATAAAACCCATTCAGAATGAAAATGCAGACCTTGTTATTGGTTCCAGATCGCTGGGTCAAAGAGAAAGAGGCTCCATGCTTCCTCAACAACGATTTGGAAATTGGTTAGCTACGGTATTGGTGAAAATAGTTTATGGTAAGAAGATTTCAGATTTAGGTCCATTCAGAGCCGTTGACTTTAAAAAGCTACTCGAGCTAGACATGCAAGATAAAACGTATGGTTGGACCATTGAGATGCAATTAAAGGCCATCAAACAGAACTATCACTATCGTGAAGTTCCTGTGAGTTATAGAAAGCGAATTGGTATATCTAAGATTACAGGAACAGTAAAAGGCACTATCTTAGCAGGTGTTAAAATTATTGGTACAATCATCAAATTGAGATAACGAATTCAGACCATGACAATATTGTTCGTATGCGTTTATGTGTTTTTCCTTTTTTTCATATTGCTTTATAGCTTGATGGAATTAAATCTCTTATTTATTTACTTATTCAAAGCAGAAAAAAGAGTTGATTCGGTGATGAAAGAGCTACCCTATGTTACAATTCAATTGCCAGTATACAATGAAATGTATGTAGTTGAACGCTTGATTGATTCTATTTGCAAGCTTAATTATCCGAAAAATCGATTGGAGATTCAGGTTTTGGATGATAGCTCAGATGAAACAGTAGCGTTAGTAAAAGAAAAAGTAAATTATTGGCAGAGCCAAGGTGTGCAGATAGAACAGCTAATTCGCCCAACTCGAATTGGTTTTAAAGCAGGGGCATTAGCTTATGGATTAGAAACGGCAAAAGGAGAGTTCATTGCTATTTTTGATGCTGATTTTGATCCTGAAGCTGAATTTCTGAATAGAACATTGCACTATTTTAAAAATGAAAAGGTGGGTGTTGTGCAAACTCGGTGGAAGCACATGAACAAAAATTATTCTTTACTAACCAAACTACAGGCGTTTGCGTTAGATGCTCATTTTACGATTGAACAATCGGGTAGAAACAAAGGGGGGCATTTTATTAATTTCAATGGTACTGCAGGCATTTGGAGAAGAACGTGTATTGATGATGCAGGAGGCTGGGAAGCAGACACCTTAACAGAAGATTTAGATTTAAGCTACCGGGCGCAAATGAGGGGATGGAAATTCCAATACCTGGAAGAAGTTGAGTCGCCTGCAGAACTGCCTGTAACAATGAGTGCCTTGAAAAACCAACAATTTCGTTGGGCTAAAGGTGCTGCAGAATGTGCTAAAAAGAATTTGGGAAAGATGCTTTTAAAAAGAGGTCTTGGTTTTACCACTAAGGTAATGGCCATATTTCACCTGTTGAATAGCTTTTTATACATCTGTATTATTATGTTGGCTTTCATGAGTATTCCTTTAATGTTTATTGTTAGTAATCATCCTGAATACGCTAGCGTGTATGATAGTTTGCAAGTTTTCTTTATTAGTACTGTAATATTGGGAATGGTCTACTATGTAGGTTCTACATTAAAAACAGAAAATAGGTTAAAAGATTCCGTGAAATTTTTATTGTATTACTTTATTTTCTTGAGTGTTTCAATGAGTTTGTCTTTATACAATACTATTGGTGTTATCGAAGGATACCTTGGAAGAAAATCTCCGTTTGTACGAACTCCTAAATTCAATATTAGTCATGTTAATGGTAATAAGTGGAAGGAAAATAAGTATTTAGGAAGTATTAAACGATTGAGTATTCTAAGTTGGCTAGAGGCGTTGGTAATTGTCTACTTCTCTTTTGGGTTCATTACTTCGATTCAACTTGGCCCCCTTTCTTTCGCTCCTTTTTATGCGATGTTGATTTTTGGATTTAGCTATTCGTTGTTTCTAACGATTCGACATACTAGATATGCAAAGTAAAACGAATTACGGTCTGGCACTGTTCTTAATTCTTCCAATTGTTTTCATTGGTTATTGGATAGATCGGCATGACAGTACTTGGTTATTGGCTTGTTTCGCTGTTTCTTTTGTGGGGTATATCACCTTGTTGAGGTCAAAAAAATGCACATTAAAAGAGCTGTTAGTCATTGGAATTTTGGTTAGGCTTTTGTTGCTTGGTGCGACGCCGAAGCTGTCCGATGATTATTACCGATTTGCTTTTGACGGGCAATTGATTTTATCTGGTGAAAATCCATATACTGTACTGCCGAATGAGATTGAACAACGAACCGATTTTGAAACGAGTTTAGTAAAGAACATGAACTCACCTGGATATTACTCGGTATACCCACCAATTAATCAAATATTTTTCAGTTTGCCTTCTTTTTTTTCGGGCGAAAATCTGATTATTTACGCAATATTTTTGAGGATATTAATTATTTTATTTGAAATATTAATGGCACTTGTGCTACTCAAACTACTACAGTTTTTTGATAAAAACCTACACCTGTTTGCTCTTTATTTCCTTAACCCATTAGTTGTTGTTGAGCTAACGGGTAATTTGCATTTTGAGGGCGTAACTATGTTCTTTTTTTTATTGTCCATCCTCTTTCTCGTAAAAGGAAAGATTTTGCGTTCAGGTATCGTATTTGCTATTGCTGTAGGTACAAAGTTAATTCCGCTTCTTTTTCTTCCTTTTTTCATCAAACGACTAAAACAACAATCGATAGCCTATTTTACTATTGTGGCTTTGGGTATACTCATCTTATTTATTCCTTTTGTGAATGAGAAGTTGTTGGGGAACATAGCCAGCAGTGTTGATTTGTACTTTCATACATTCATGTTTAACGGTTCTATATTTTATGTGATGAACACTTTTTTGCAACAGATTACAGGGTTTGAATATAATTTATATTTACTAGGAGATTTTACTCCATACATTGTGCTAGTCGCTGTGCTATTGATGGCTATTCTAGAGAAAAATAAGGGATGGTTGGCGCTCTTTAAATCCATACTATTTTCTTTGCTGATTTACTATTCAATTGCTTCAGTAGTACATCCCTGGTATGTAATCAATCTAATGGTAGTGGCATTATTCACAAACTATCGTTTTCCTTACGTTTGGTCTGCGTTGGTTTTATTGAGTTATGTTGCGTATAAAGGGAATGGACTCGTAATAGAATCTACGGTCTTATTAATTGTGGAATACGTTTTGCTTTCAGTTGTGATTGGTGTAGAATTAATCCGAGCATACAAGAAAAGAGTTGGTGGAATGCATGCGGCTGGTGTTAGCACGAGAACTTAACACCAATGACAAGAACATCATCTACTTGTTCAATATCTCCCATCCATGCTCTAAAAGATTTTTCCAGTTCTTCTCGCTGTTGGTCCATGTTTTTGGCTTGAATCTCAATGAGCAGTTTTTTGAACTTTCCATACATAAATTTTTTTCCTTTCGGGCCACCAAATTGATCAGGAAATCCATCTGAAAACGAATAGATAGTATCTCCATCTCGCAATTCAAACTCTACATTATTGAATTTTATATGATTGTTCTCATCGTATGCTCCGATAGGTCGTTTATCTCCTTTGATTTCGATTAAAGCTTCGTTTCGAATAATGTATACGGGGTTTTTTGCCCCAGAAAAGATTAATTTTCTATTTTCTTGATCAATAGCGCAAAGAGCTATATCCATCCCATCGCGAATGGTCTCTTCTTTATATTCAGAATGAAAAGTTTCTAAAATCCCCCTATTTAAAAAATCAAGTGCCTCAGCGGGCGAATTGACTGATTCGTCAAATTTTCCTAGTTTCAAAAAACTCTGCCCAACAATGTGTACAAGGGCTCCGGGTACCCCGTGACCCGTGCAATCACCAGCGGCATAAACAATAATTTTATTGCCGTTTATTGGCAAAACCTCTTCAATCCAGAAAAAGTCACCAGAAACGATATCACGAGGTTTGAATAAAACAAATGAATTCGGAAGCAGCGCTTTGAATTTTTTTAGGCTAGGTAATACCGCTTTTTGAATTCTTTCCGCATATTTGATACTGGCCAAAATGTCTTCATTCTTTTCTTTAAGTACCTCTTTTTGCAGCTCAACTTCATGGGTTCTTTCCTTCACTTGCTGTTCTAGCTTAATATTGATATTGGCCATAAATTCATTCTTTTCTGCTAATTGTTCAAGCAAAAGCTTCTGTGCTTCTTCTTTTTCGTTTTGAAGATCACGGTATTTGTTCGCCATCGAAATGGAGAGTAGTGCAATTTCAATGATAGTTCCGACTTTCAATATGTTTTCTGTTAGTGCAGGAGAATTAATGATGCTGAAGTTGCCGAGAATAAATACAATGGCACTGCTAATCAGGATGACAAAGCCTAACGAAAAGAAAAAATCAACGGGATAATTTTTCTTACTTAAATAAAGAATTGAAACTAGAATTAAAAGAACCGACAATAAGCTAAACACATTCACTAATGGGTACGTTACGACATAAATTTTCCCTGGTATTAAAGAAGAAAGTGTGACTAGCCCGATAAGTATTATAGAATATTTGAACAACCAATTTAACTTGTCAGCTCTTTGCGAAAGTTTTAGATAATTTTTGGCAAACAATAACACGAATAACACAGTCGTCCCAGCAATTAAGAGTACAATATGTTGCGTCAGGTAACCTCCAGATGTAAAGATGAATTGATGGGTGAATCCATCTAATGAGAACTGCAGTAATCCAGAAGCGAGCACATAAAATATGAAGTAAAGAAAAGTCCTATCCTTCAGTAGCAAAAAGAAAACAAAATATATGAGGAATACGAAAGCAAGGATTCCGTATGTAAATCCAAGAAAAAGTTGTTCTTTTTGATTGCTTTTTTCAAAGGTGCTTTCGTCCCATAAAATAAATGGCAATGAAATGATTTCGCCATCACTTTTCAGTTCTAACCAGAAATTTTTCTTTTCACCCGACTTTATATAAATTGGAATGAGTGATTTTTGATGCGCGTATATTTTATCTTCAAATGGTAAGGCATCTCCGGATTTTTTTGATGTCAGCAGAGTGCCTGAATGATGGTATTCGTATAAATTGACTTCATTGGTAATGGGGCGTGCTACTTCAATAAATAGTTGTATTGCTTTACCATGGGTATTGTCAATGATAAAATTAGAATGCCAAGTAGAGGTGGTGAAGTCTAAGTTTTCTCTTGAATTTTTAATTTCTCTTCCGGCGTAATTATATCCGCCGTGCAAAAGATCTTCTATTGTTGAATTGCCAGAAGAATCTTCATAAATGGTTAGCATATTTGCAATGGAATGATTCAAGTTATCAGGTGCTGTAGTAATAATTGATTGCGTGCACGAATCATTGATAATCGTAAGAAAAAGAAGAAGATAGATCAAGCTTTTGAGCATTAACGAATATAACAATTCTTTACCCTTTACTTCTAGGATGAAAATCGTTTATTGTTTGCTTCAAGAATGTCCTGTCTAAATGAGTGTAGATTTCTGTAGTGGTGATGCTTTCATGGCCCAGCATTTCTTGAATTGCTCTTAAATCTGCTCCACCTTCAATAAGGTGTGTTGCAAAAGAATGTCTGAATGTATGCGGCGAAATGGCTTTTTGTAAGCCCGCTTTTTCTGCTAGCTGCTTAATGATGGTGAAAATCATCACTCTGGTTAATGATTTTCCGCGTCGATTTAAAAATACGAAATCCTCAAAATCTGGCTGAATGGGCTGATGAATTCGAACTTGTTTTAGATAAAGGTTGATATAATGAATCGCTTGTTGTCCAATTGGTACTAAACGTTCTTTGTCACCTTTACCGGTAATTTTAATAAATGAATCGTTGAAGTAGATGTTCGAGATTTTTAAATTAATTAATTCAGATACACGTAGTCCGCAGCTATATAACACTTCTAATATTGCCTTATTTCGCTCGCCTTCTGGCGTGGATCGATCAATTGTATTGATAAGAATATCTACTTCTTCAACAGACAGTGTATCTGGTAGTTTTCGGCCAAGCTTAGGCGCCTCTATGAGTTCTGTGGGGTCTGATTTTATTTCATTTTCAAGTAGTAAATATTTATAGAATGCTTTAATTCCAGACAATATTCGTGCTTGAGAACGCGGACTTAATCCCAATTGAGCGATATATTTCAGAAAGGATTGAACATCTTCCATCGTAATAGATTGGCATGTGGCTAAGTCATTCAAAGCAGCAAATTGAGCGAGTTTATTGACATCACGTATATAGGCATCAATAGAGTTTGTGCTGAGAGACTTCTCTAATCTGATGTAAGCTTTAAATCCGTTAATATAAATGTTCCACCCCATTGAAGGTTACATACGTGATAAAGAGGCTTTCGGTTAGCCTTTGGAATAATTTATCATGAAATAAGTAGTGAATTGAAGGGTAATTAACTACAATTCGTATACAGTGAGCCCACTTCTGAGTTTAGGTTCTATGTACGTACTCTTTGGAGGCATTATGTTGTTCGTATCTGCAACATGCATCAAGTCTCTTACAGATACAGGGTAGAGACCAAATGCAATTTTTGCCAAGCCACTATCTACTTTTTTTTGCAAACCCTTCATGCCTGTTTTACCATTGAGGAATGAAATCCTAGAATCCGTTTTTAGATCTTTAATTCCAAGGATGGGATGTAAGATTAATTTACTCAAAATTCTAGGGTCTAGATGGTCTGTTGGATTGTCGGATGTTGGAAGTTGAATCAAATTTAATTTGTACCATTTGCTATGAAGATACATGGCAAATTCATGCTTCTTAGTAGGCCTGAATTCTTTTTTCATGAGGGAAACTTCGAAGCTATCCTCTAGCATACCTATAATTTCTTCAGCCGAACGATTATTTAAGTCCGAAACTAGTCGGTTGAAATCATAAATTTTCAACGAACTTTCAGGAATTAAATAAGCCATAAAATAGCTAGAACTCAAATTTTCATTTAAAAAATTATTCTCTACTAACCGCTCATTACCTAACAATGCAGAGCTTGCACACCGATGATGACCATCTGCGATGTATAAGTTTTTAACCGTTTCGAATTGGTGAGCAAGTTCTTGCACTATGTCGGGTTGGTCAATAACCCAAAGTTCATGTTTTAAGGTATCTGTGCTGGTATATTCGTATTCGGGCCTTTTACTCATCAAACCTTTTTGAAGCTGAATTATTTTCTTATTCTCTTTATAGGCCAATAACACGGGCTCTGCATTGAAGCCACAAACATCCAGGTACATTTTAAAGGTCTCTTCTCTTGCACTTATCGTTTCTTCATGGATTTTTATTTCCCCTTTGTTGTATTCATCAATGGATGCACCTACTATTAAACCAACAAATTCTTGGTCGTTGGCTGATTGTCGGTACAAATAGAATGACGGTTTCTCATCTTGAATGAAGATTTCTTCATCACGAAACTGGTTGAATTTATCCCTGACTTTTTCAAAACGTTCAATGGTGTTGGGTTCGGTTTTGTCTGCCTTTCTAAATTCAGGATTAATTATATGTATAAAAGAGTAGGGGTTATGAATTAATTTAGCCTTTAAAATTTGTTTCGTGTAAGAATAATAGGGCCTGGTTGCTACAAGATGCGCTTTATCTCTAGCTGGACGAATTGCTTTAAAAGGGATTATTTTAGCACACATTATATATGATTAATTACTCGGTAGACCTTATTCAAAAAAATGAATTAGTTAGATATATTTAAAATGCTATTTTGAAAAATAAGCAATAATTTTGTCAGCCAGTTCCGTGCCTATTCGATCTTGCGCTTCTACGGTTGCAGCCCCAATGTGCGGTGTTAACGCCATATTAGAAACACTTAGAACATCAGCACGAGGTGAAGGCTCTCCCACAAATACATCTAGTGCGCATGCGGCTACTTTTCCACTTTTACACGCACTCAATAAAGCGTCTTCATCGATAACCCCACCGCGAGCAGCATTTACAATTCTAACACCGTTTTTCATTTTACTGAATTCATTAACCCCAAGGATTGCTTGTCCATTTTCAGGCATAGGAACATGCATTGAAATATAGTCAGCGGTCTCTAATAGAGCGTCAAGCGTGGTTGTAGCTACGGTTGTTGTAACGGTTTGATCCGCAACTGAAACATGCAGTTGAGCCTGAGACATAAATGGGTCATAGGCAATTACTTTCATCCCGCAACCTAGCGCATAGGTTGCAGCTGACTGACCAATTCTTCCGAAACCAATAAAGCCAATTGTTTTTCCTCTTAGCTCTACGCCTTTTGCATATTTCTTTTTTAACGATTTAAATTCACTAACTCCGTTTACGGGCATATTCCTGTTGGAATCATAAACACTTCTCGATATACTGAATAGATGTGCCATAACAAGCTCCGCAACAGATTGGGATGAAGCTGCTGGGGTATTTATTACTTCTCTACCGATTGACCTTGCATAAGCAACATCAATATTATCCATTCCAACTCCACCGCGACCAATTAATTGCAATCCAGGACAGGCATCAATTAGGTCTTGTCTCACTTTCGTTGCGCTTCTCACTAATAAAGCAGCATAATTTTCATTATTTATAGTAGAAGCCAAATCCTCTTGAGGAACTGTTTCTGTAGTTACTTCATATCCAGCTGCTTCTAATTTTTCTATTCCTGATTTGGAAATACCGTCGTTAGCTAAAATCTTCATTATCCGTGCTTTTCTGTTAGTTCTTTCATTACATTCACCAGCTCCATTACGCTTTCAATCGGAAGTGCATTATACATTGATGCCCGATATCCTCCTACAGAACGATGCCCTTTAATTCCTGAAATATTGGCTTCTTGCCACATTTTATTAAACGTGTCAGTTAAAGCGGCTTCTTTTAGTAAAAAAGTTGCATTCATAGTACTCCGGTCTTCAATAGCGGTTGTTCCTTCAAATAATGGATTGTTATCTATCTCATTATAAAGTAGTGTTGCTTTTTTTTCGTTGACATTTTGAATATGCCCAACTCCACCATTTTTTTTGAGCCACCTCAGATTCAGCATGGAAGCGTAAATCGCAAAAACGGGTGGTGTATTGAACATAGAGTCTTTGGAATAATGTGTATTCAAATCGAGCATTGTTGGAATAGGAATGCTCGAGTTGCCTAAAATACTTTCTTTTACAATATAAACTGCTGTTCCTGCTGGCCCCATATTTTTCTGAGCACCCGCATAAATAATATCAAAGTCGGCAACATTAATTTTTCTACTGAAGATGTCTGAGCTCATGTCACAAACTAACGGTGTGTCGGATGTTGGGAAATCTTTGTATTGCGTTCCTGAAATGGTATTGTTCGATGTGATGTGCAGAAAGTCATAATCAGACCCTGCAACAATGTTTTTTGGGATATAAGAGTAATTTTTATCCTCCGAAGAGGCAATTATATCTAATTCGCCAACAAAAGAGAACTCTTTTGCCGCTTTCTTAGCCCAAGCACCGGTATTTACATAGGCTGCCTTTTTTTGATTCCTTATCATGTTATAAGCAACCGTTAAAAAACCCATGCTTGCACCTCCTTGTAGAAATAAAACAGTGTAGCCATCAGGGACTTCTAATAATTCTTTGACTAGTGATCGGGCTTCTTCCATTACTGCAACGAAGCTTGGACTTCTGTGTGAGATTTCAATAATAGAGAGCCCTAGATTATCAAAATTTAATAGTGCTTGTGATGCTTCTTCAAAAACCGCTTGGGGTAATACGCATGGACCTGCGCTGAAATTGTGAACGTATGCCATTATGTAATTTATAATTCTTGGCAAAGGTTGTAAAAAAATAGGAGCTGACGTTAAATAATCTTGAAGTAATTTATGTTCTGCCTAGAACATACTTATTGTCTAGGTTTAGCATCATCTGGCAAGTTGTAGTATTTGTCATTTTGAGACTTTTTTATTCGAGCATCAGGATCTTTATGAAAGAACCATTTCCCCTTATCTAATTGAAAAGCGTCAAAACTGCCATCTGGGAACAGGTGTTCAGGATGCCCTTTAAGTGCTCCAGAAGACGGAGATAGATGGTCAAAAACAATAAGTGTACTCTTTTTTGAATCGTATTGCTTAAGCGACATAGAAGCTTGAGCAGAATATTCAAAAATAATTCTTCGTAACCATTGGCCATCCTCTTGTCTGAAAATTGGAAATCCAAATTTTATTTTAGAACCTGAAAAGGCCATCACATCAATTAATTTCTTTTTTGATAATTTATTGTTCCCGTCCCAGCCTAAGAGCAAATAATAGGTTTTCGTTCCTTTTTCAAAGGGAATTATGCGGTAGTATAAAGCGCCAAACCAGTTTCTGTTGTCCAATGCTTTTTTTTCAGGCTCAGAATCAGCTATCGAAGCAGATTTGTCAAAAAGTTCTGTTATTAAGTAGCGTTCTCGGCGTTTATCGTAGTGCATAACCAAACCGAAATAGAGGTGTTCTCCATTTGGCTTTTCAAGATTCCAGTTGAATAAGCGAAATGCTTTATCTGGCGCAATCATTGTCCCCATTAGCTTGCCTAGAGAATCAAAAGGGTAGTTAAAAGACTCATCGTGGCTCAATGCGGACCTGAGTGCTTTTTTAACGGTTATATTTTGCTTGAATTGTGCTTCGTAAGTTCGTTGATTTCTCATTGAAATTACCGCTGTAATAACATTGTTTTCAAGCTCTTTCATCTCTATAGAGTAAAGAGATAGCGGTAAATACAAAATGATTAAAATTTGAAATATCCTCACGTAGAAATAGAACTTAATTAATGAGCAAAGGTTACATCTTTAACTTAAAAATAACAGGTCAGAGTTGATCAACGAGATGAAGTGAGTCTTTTTTTCGAAGTAGCTCTTCGTCTGTTTCTCTAATTGCCTCGTCATCAATGCAACAATCAACAGGGCACACTGCCGCACATTGGGGTTCTTCATGAAACCCTTTACATTCGGTACACTTATCTGGTGCGATATAATAGACATCCATGTCTACTGGTTCTTGTTCTGCATGAGCATCTACAGAAATACCACTGGTTTGACCATTAACAAGCCCTTTTAAGGATGTGCCATCTGCGAATTTCCATTCTGCCCCGCCTTCATAGATTGCGTTATTAGGACATTCTGGTTCACAAGCTCCACAATTAATGCATTCATCTGTAATTCTAATCGCCATTACTGTTTTAATGTTTTAGATTTGCAAATATACAACAGAAACAGAATTATAAAGTAGTGTATTTGACAACAAAAGTGATTATTTCAGCATTTGATAAACTTGGTGGAGTAATGAAATCAGCAGGTCAGAATGCGGGTTGGCCTGGATTTGAATTGGGTATTACGGAAAAGGAGTACAATCAACTACAGGAAGTAGTTCTGACTGTAAAGCATAGAAATCAGTGGTTTACGCCAGATTCGGTGAGAAATTCTTTGACATCTTGGAGTAAATTATTAACAAAAAGTAATTTAGAACATTGGGTTTCCGACCATAACTTTCCGGTGGGTGGTAAAAAGGTTGCAATTGTAATGGCGGGAAATTTACCATTGGTTGGTTTTCATGATTTGTTGAGTGTTGTTGTTTCAGGAAATATTGCTTTGGTTAAAATGAGCTCTGATGACAATGTTCTTTTACCGTGTTTGCTTCAAATATTGTTTAATTATTGTCCGGAGTTGAAAGAACGAATTCAGCTTTTGGATAAGTTAGTTGAATTTGATGCCGTAATTGCAACAGGAAGCAATAATACTTCTCGCTATTTTGAATCTTATTTTGGACACGTCCCTCATATTATTCGTAAAAACAGGACATCTGTAGCGATTGTGAAAAATGATATATCTGAAAATGATTTAAAGAACCTCGGTTCTGATATTTTTAACTATTTTGGATTGGGGTGTCGTAATATTACCAAGGTCTATTTTGAAAAGGACTTTAATTTAGATCGATTTTTCGAGGCAATATATTCATTTGGTGAAATCATCAATACGAATAAATATGCTAACAATTATGATTACAATAAGGCCATTTTCCTCCTCAATAAGGAGGTTTTTCTTGAAAATGGTTTCCTTATTATCACTGAAAATGCAGCATTTCATTCTCCCATTGGCGTTTTGCACTATGAATTTTTTATCAATGAAGCGGATGTGTTACAAGAGCTAAAATTGCACAATGACCAGATTCAATGTGTTGTTTCAGCTAAACATGTTTTATTCGGGAAAACGCAATATCCAAATTTATCGGAATATGCAGATAACATAGATACTTTGAAGTTTTTATCTGAATTAACCCAGTAATTGCCCATGTCGTTTTATGATCATTATCGTTCGTAGCAGCCAACGTCTGGTGGATCTAACCTAGTAATATTTTCAATATCATCTGTCAAATTGAAACTGCCGAAATTCTCAGCTCCTCCTGAACCAATATGAAAATCCCAAATAGCTGGGTTGGTAAATACTGGATTAGAATTCGTTACGCAATTCGAATAGTAGTCAGAGTTTGCAGTGGATAGGTTTGTTTTTAGTAAGCAATTGTAAAAATGAAATTCTGGTGCTGTGCCTGATAGATTTCTATCTAGGGTATCCAGAGTAATTTCGTTGTCATTGGCATCGGGTCCATAAAAAATACAATTGATAAAATCAGCTTTAATAAATGGTCTGTAATATATGGCGCCACCAAAAGTAAAATAGTCGGTAAGCGCAAAAAGGGTAGTGGTTCGGTCAGACTCTGTCCAATAGTTTCCAAAAGTGCAATGCGTATAGCTTTGGTCACCACCATAGCTAATTATGCCAGAATAATTGCCCGCGTTGCCGAACAAGCAGTTCCTTGCGATGATGTTACCTTGTCCAATTAAACTCGCATATAGAGAATTGTTCACTTTTACTTTGTTCAAGTTGACAAACTCTCCGGCTTGCAGTGTGTCCACTTGAATTCCGACAATTGCATTTTTTATTTCGGTATGTGTGATGGTAGAATTCAACGCCTCATTAAACCAAATCCCACGCCATTGACCTGAAACAGAGTCTGGCTCAGCTAGCAAGAAGGGAGCTAACCGATCTCCTCTAAAAGTAATGGGATTTCCGAGCGTTCCATCTGCTTGCAAACTGGCTTTGTTGATGTACAGAATTGCATTATTGTGACTATATACCGTTACGCCTGATTGTATTGTGAGGGTTTGAGCAGAATCTACAAATACATAGCCATAAATAACATGTGGCTTATCGGCAGACCATGATGTTGAAACAGCTATTTGTTCTCGATTATGGAAATAAGCATCTTGTCCCCATGCATGCAACCATACTTTTTGCTCATTACCATTGGTTAAAAAAACGATAGAATCTTCAACAATTAAAGGGGTGTTGATACCTGTTGGATCTATTGTTGCTTCTACAAAAACGAATAAGCTGTCATTTGCTGGAATTTCAATGTTGTTAAAGGAAACACCTGGATTCCCGTCAATATTTATTCTATAATTTGAATTGGTGCCAGACGCAAGGTCAACTGCAGAAATGTTAATGGGTTGATTGTGTTCGTTAAGAATTTTAAAGTGTTTGGTAACTGAGCCAATCGTGGTGAAAACGGTATCGAATAAAATAGTGTCTTGCGTAAAAGCTAACTGCGCTGATCCATCTGTTAAAATGGTGTCTTTTCTACAGCTAGAGATAGCGATTAGAAGTATAACAAAACTTAATATGAACAAAGTAAATCGTCGCATCATAGAGTGCAAAAATAGGTCAATCACTGAAAAGACGTAAGAATTCATCATTTATTTTGTGTGAATCCATTTTGCAATCTAAAAAGATTGTCTAATTTTGCAAACCCGATTTGATAAAAGGAACGAAATGAAAAAAGATATACATCCGGAAAATTATAGAATGGTAGTGTTCAAGGACATGTCCAATGATTATTCATTCATTACAAAGTCTTGCGCAGCCTCTAATGAGACAGTAGCATGGGAAGATGGAAACGAATACCCATTAATTAAGCTTGAGATTTCTCACAAATCTCACCCTTTCTTCACAGGGAAAATGCAGTTAGTGGATACAGCTGGTAGAATTGATAAGTTCAAAAAGCGATATTCTCAGCACATCAAGAAATAACTCCATTTTTATAGAATTTAACCCTAACATTTGTTAATTCGAAGGTTAGGGTTTTTTTATGCCTTATATTTAACGCTAATTCACAATTATGTACACATTGTTTGATGGCACTGGCCATGTATCTCTTAAGCCGTTGACTTATACAAGACCCGTTGCAGAAATTAGGGTTGGAATATTTTCTGTCAGAGAAAAATGGGAGAAGTATCTTGGTGATGAATGTAAGGTTCGGACCAAAGACTATCTAACAGAGAAATATAACGGTAACGATATGGCGGGGTCATTGGGGATAGCGGCAACTGTGCTTCCGAACTCAAAATTGGTTCATGCTATTAAGAAGCTTGAAATCAATCAACTTCTAATCAAAGATGGAACAGTAATAGCTATCAATGAACTCCCAGAAGCAAATGCTGATTTTGACAGCTATTTAGACGGTTTCGAAATGCTGGAGTACGACGATGACATTTCATTTTTAATAAACCCGTGTGATATTTTTAGTCTTAATGGAAAAGAATTAGAAGCAGACTTCAATTTATTGGATATACATGACAGTAAAAAGAATTTAGCTATCGGGCAGAATAATCAAGTAATTGGCGATGATGTTTTTGTAGAAGAAGGGGCAATCGTAAATGCTTGTATCCTTAATTCCAGTACGGGACCAATATATATTGAGTCTGGAGCTGAAATCATGGAGGGCACCATAATTCGTGGACCTTTTGCTGCCTTAAAAGGAAGTGTTTGTAAAGTTGGCACTAAGGTATACGGACCAACGACATTGGGCCCATGTTCAAAAATTGGAGGAGAAGTAAATAATTGTGTATTTCAAGGATATTCTAACAAAGGCCACGATGGTTTTTTAGGTAATTCTGTTATTGGGGAATGGTGTAATCTTGGGGCGGATACCAATTCATCTAATTTGAAAAATAATTACAGTAATATTCGTGTTTGGTCTTATTCTGCCGAAGGAAATATTGACACCAACCTTCAATTTCACGGACTCATTATGGGAGACCATTCTAAATGTGGTATTAATACAATGTTCAATACGGGCACTATAGTAGGTGTAGGCGCCAACCTGTTTGGCGGTAATTTTCTGCCTAAATTCATTCCATCTTTTTCATGGGGAGGAAGTGAAATAACAGAGACTTACCAATTTGATAAAGCCATGTCTGTGGCTTCTGTTGTAATGCAAAGAAGAAATCTTACGCTAACAGACGCGGATAAGAATATATTAAGTCAAGTTTTTACTGATTCCAAAAAATACAGGAGTTGGGAATAATGTGTTTTCGGACAAATTTTCATCTATTTAATTTTGGCATAACCCTTGAAGTGTTTTAGTAGTTGAAATCAATTAAGGGTAGAGATTTTTTGTAACTGCTTGATATAGCACTTTTTAAGTTTTTACCGTTATGTTATAATGAGTATTCTGAATGTGTGATTTTTCATCCACTGACAGTTTGGCGGAAAATATGTGATAAATGGACGATGTTTTTGATTTAAATATGATACACTTCAGTGATTTTATGAATAAGGATGCAGAATTTATTCCTTTAATTTCTGCTGAAGATGAAGATCGGATGAATAAAGAAGAATTGCCCGATGAACTTCCAATTTTATCTCTTCGAAATAATGTGCTTTTTCCTGGGGTAGTTATCCCAATAACCGTAGGTAGAGATAAGTCTATTAAATTGATTCAAGATGCGAATGCCGATAAAAAAATTATAGGTGTTGTTTCTCAAAGAGATCCAGAAGTGGAAGATCCGTCTTTTGATGATTTAAATAAGGTCGGTACAGTTGGTCAAATAGTGAAGCAATTAAAAATGCCTGATGGATCTACTACGATCATTATTCAGGGGAAAAAAAGATTTCAATTGGGTGAGTTGGTCTCAGAAGATCCTTACCTAATAGCAAAGGTTTTTCCATTTGTTGAATTGTCTGGGAATTTGTCAGATAAGCCATTCCAAGCCTTGTTCTCATCGATTAAGGATTTGGCATTGAATATTATTAATATTTCTCCTAATATTCCTTCAGAGGCTAGTTTTGCGATAAAGAATATTGATAGCCCTACTTTTTTAGTCAATTTTATCTCATCGCATATGAACGCAGAAGTGGGTGAAAAGCAAAAGATATTGGAAATTGCGGACATCAGAATTCGTTCAGAAGCATTGCTATCTAACCTTACTAAGGAGCAGCAAATGCTAGAGCTAAAAAACGACATTCAGTCTAAGGTCAAAACGGACTTAGATCATCAGCAAAGGGAATATTTTCTTCATCAACAAATGAGGCAAATCCAAGATGAGTTGGGTGAGAATCCGCTGCAGCAAGAAATCCAAGAGCTGAAAGATCGTGCAAAGGCAAAAAAATGGCGCGATGAGGTAAAAGATACTTTTGAAAAAGAGGTGCAGAAGCTAGAAAGAATGAATCCGTCTGGAGCCGAATATTCTGTACAATTGAATTATTGCCAGCTATTAATTGAATTGCCATGGGGAGAGCTGACAAAAGATAAATTTGATCTTAAAAGAGCGCAAAAAATACTGGATAGGGATCATTTTGGTTTAGAAAAAGTGAAGGAAAGAGTAATTGAATACTTAGCTGTTTTAAAATTGAAAAAAGACATGAAAGCACCTATTCTTTGTCTTTATGGTCCTCCCGGAGTTGGGAAAACGTCGTTAGGTAAATCCATTGCTGAAGCTTTGGGCAGGAAATATGTAAGAATGTCTTTAGGTGGAGTTCGTGACGAAGCAGAAATTCGGGGTCATAGAAAAACCTACATAGGTGCAATGCCAGGAAGAATCATTCAGAACATCAAAAAAGCAAAATCTTCTAATCCCGTTTTTATTTTAGACGAAATTGATAAACTTGGAAGAGATAACCATGGTGATCCATCTTCTGCCTTATTGGAAGTTTTAGATCCAGCTCAAAACGACACTTTTCAAGACAATTATGTAGAATTAGAATACGACGTCTCGAAAGTGCTATTTATCGCAACGGCAAATTCTCTGGCTTCTATTCAACCGGCCTTGTTAGATAGAATGGAAATTATTGAAGTAAATGGATACACAGTCGAAGAAAAGGTAGAGATAGCAAAAAGACACCTGATTCCTAAACAAATCGAGGAACATGGGATTAAGAAAGCTGATTTTTCAATTGACAAAAAAACGTTAGAGGAAATTGTAGAAAGCTACACCAATGAAAGTGGTGTTAGAGGGTTAGAAAAGAAAATTGCCAAATTGGTGCGTTCCAGAGCGAAGAACATCGTAATGGAAGAAGAATACACACCAAAATTGAAAGCCATTCAATTAGATGAACTGCTCGGACCGGCTCATCCAAAAGACAAGTACCATATACCTGATGTAGCTGGGGTTGTTACGGGACTAGCCTGGACCCGAACAGGAGGAGATATTTTGTTCATCGAATCGTCGCTAACAAAAGGTAAAGGTAAATTAACGCTCACCGGTAATTTGGGCGATGTCATGAAAGAATCAGCCGTAATTGCACTAGAGTATTTAAAGGCGCATTGCGATGTGCTTAAAATAGACCACATGGCTTTCGAAAAGTACAATATTCATATTCATGTTCCTCAAGGTGCTACGCCAAAAGATGGCCCTTCTGCGGGTATAACAATGTTAACTGCCCTAGCTTCTTTGTTTACGCAAAGAAGGGTGCGTAAGTTTACTGCGATGACCGGTGAAATTACCCTTAGAGGAAAGGTGCTTCCAGTTGGCGGAATCAAAGAGAAAATATTAGCTGCAAAGCGGGCTAATATTACGGATATCGTACTTTGTGAAAATAACAAAAAGGACATTGAAGATATCAAATCAAGCTACCTGAAAGGTCTCCAATTTCATTATGTTGACAAAATGAAAGATGTTCTAGATATTGCTTTGCTCAATGAAAAGGTTAAAGACTCAATAAAAATTTGATTTATTGTAATAAGTAGTTGTATTTTTCGTTTTGTTAAGCAATTTATGAAAGCGCGTTTCTTATTACTGATCTTATTTTATTCTTGTATTGGATGCGGCCAGTCTGGAGGAGGTAATACGTTGGATTTTTTACAACTTGTGCAGCCTTCACGCATTGCCGCGTTAGGGGGATCCAATCTATCTATATTTGATGGCGATGCGAACATGGCTTCCTCTAATCCTGGATTGTTGAATGCTAGCATGCACGACAAGGTTACGTTAAATTTCGTAGATTATTTTGCAGGAATTAATTATGCAAGTGCTTCATATACCTTTGCGATTGATACAACAATAGACCGTGTTTTGCAGGCCAATATGCTAAATGCTAACTACGGTACCTTTCAATATGCAAATGCTACTGGTCAGCTAATTGGGGGTAGCTTCACTGCTAACGACGCACTTTTATCCATCTCTTATGCGCAACAATTTGCATCTAGTATACGAGGCGGCATGGCATTAAAATTCATTTATTCGGCTATCGAAAGTTACCATGCATTTGGCCTAGCGGCAGACGTAGGTGCGAGTTATTACAATGAAGAAAGAGGAGTGTCAATTGGCGCAGTCGCAAGAAATATTGGACCGAGTCTTTCATATTCTGATAATGGCGCTCGAGAGTCTTTACCAACAGAATTGCAATTGGGTATTTCTAAGAAACTAAAGTATGCACCTTTTCGAGTTAGTATTACATTGGAGAATTTGCAAAAATGGGATTTGACTCTTGAGAATCCGAACCTGACAGATCAAACGGATCCGCTTACGGGTGAAGTTATTGAGGTAAAACAACCGGGTTTCGTAGATAAGGCTATGCGTCATGTTGTCTTAGGTGGTGAGCTATTACTCACAGATAATTTTCATATTCGTACGGGCTTTAATTACAAAAGAAGGAGAGAGCTTAAGCTGGCAGCGCGTCCTGGAATGATTGGATTTTCTTTAGGGTTAGGAATGAAAATTAACCGATTTCACTTGAGCTATGCACGTGCTTCCTATCATCGTGCAGGCGGTACAAATTCCTTGTCTATCGTTACAAGTATTGGAGAATTCAGGTCCAAAAGATAAATCTACAGATAATCCAAAATCTAATTTATTTCTTCCTATAATTGTCAATAGAAGATGCACGCTAGAATAAATATTGCTATTGACGGTCACTCATCATGTGGCAAAAGTACATTGGCAAAAAAATTAGCAAAGGAATTGAAATACGTTTATGTTGATTCGGGTGCCATGTATCGAGCGGTGACTCTGTATTGTATTCAGAACGGTATAATCAAAGATGTAGACGTATTTAATGAAGATGCGGTAATTGATTCTTTAAACTCCATCAATATTTCCTTTAATTATAATAAGGTCGCTGGTGATTCGGATACCTATTTGAACGGAGTTCGAGTGGAAGATCAGATTCGAGAGCTCGTTATTTCCCGAAATGTAAGTGCAGTTTCAAAAATTAGAAAAGTAAGGGAGCGTTTGGTTCATTTTCAACAGAAACTGGGTAAAAATAAGGGCGTTGTTATGGATGGTAGAGATATCGGTACGGTGGTTTTTCCTGATGCTAAGTTGAAAATATTCATGACTGCTGATGTGGATATTAGAGCACAACGACGGTATGCAGAATTAACGGGGAAAGGACATTCAATAACACTGAAAGAGATAAAAGAAAACCTGGTGTCAAGAGACTTTCAGGATTCCACACGAATTGAAAACCCGTTACGAAAGGCCGAAGACGCTGTTGAATTAGACAATTCTTATCTTACTCGGGAACAGCAGCTGATTCAAGTGAAATCATGGGCAGTTGATAGAATAGAAAACGAAAAATAGTATTGTGTTTATAGAACAAGCTAAAGATGGTCGCAACAAATGGTGGAAGTACTTAGTCGGTATTTTGATTGTTTTTGTGGGTTGGCAAGTAATAGGAGCTATCCCGCTGATGTCCGTTTTGTTTTCAAAAATCCACAGTGTCTATCAGTTAGAAAACCTACAGAATCCAGTAGATATCTCTAATTACCTGGGTGCATTACCTTTCTTAATTCTTACATTACTGATGTTTGTATTTGGGCTATTGGCACTTTGGTTTTGGATCAGATATGGGCACAAAAGAAAATTTCGCAGTCTGATTTCAGTAGGTAGAACAAACTATAAGAAAGTTTTTACTGCTTTTATGATTACGATGTTATACAACGGTGTTTTTTTGATCTCTGCCTATTTCAATAGTCCGGATAGCTTTCAATGGCATTTTGATTTTTCCAACTTTCTGATTTTGTTTCTGATTTGTATTTTTCTGCTTCCTTTCCAAACAAGTTTCGAAGAGATACTGTTTAGGGGATATTTATTTCAGTGGCTATTTGCACTTATACGTAATAAATATTTGCCTTTACTTATAACTTCTGTGCTTTTTGGTTTTTTACATTCTTTTAATCCAGAAGTTGACGCATTAGGATGGCTTTCAATGATATATTACATAGGTTTTGGCTTATTCATGGGGCTGATTACGATTATGGACGACGGATTAGAATTGGCGATAGGCTTTCATTGGGCAACTAATTTTGTGGGTTTTTGTTTTGTATCTAATGATTGGGGCGTAATTCAAACACAGACCATTCTTAAAAATACGGCAGATCCATCTTTGTTTATGGACATGGTATTACCTACAATTTTATTACCTGTGATGTATTTGATATTTTCGAAAATGTATAAATGGAGGGGTATTTCCATGCTGTTTGCTAAGGTGAAGTTATCAGAAACTGCTGAAGGATCCGAAGCTAACTAGCATTCCAAAACTATTAAGGAGATTTGAATAACTTTCCTTTTTCAGTCCCAGCTTTACCTGAAACGTTAAAAACATAATTACCACCTTCCCAATTTTGGCTGTCAATTCGTATATAATCTTTAGAAAATGTTTCTTCAAAGACCAGTTGTCCCGTAATTGAAAATACACGTATGCATTTTTGGAAATGATCTTGAAATCGTAGAGTGAACGAGTCAAATTGTGTTTCAATTTTTACATTCGTCCTAATTTCTTTCATATTCGAAGTTAGATCAAGTTTTAGCAAAAACAGTCCATTGTGACGATCAGATACAAGAATTCTCTCCGAAGGGAGAAAGCAATAAACTCCCCAGGCACCCTCATAAATAGTGCTGTCTGGTCCTTGATATGTGTCGTAATAAGCTACTCTGATTGGATTGTAGATGTCGCTGATATCATATATCTGTAAACCGTCGTAATAATAAGAAATGTATAATAGGTTGTCTTTTATCATCAGATTATGAGCCATTGTACTGTCAAACGTATTGGGTTTTATTAAGGCTGTTATTTGGGGATCTGTCCAATCTGAAAAATCACAAACTTTAACACTGCTGCCTGGTGTTTCATCCGCAAAAACATAGGTGTTTCCGTTGTTCGAAAGCCATCCTGAATGATTATATCCATCTTCGGGATAGAAGTCAAAAGTATGTATCAGTGGAGTCGAGGCTCCCAAGTCAATGAATGTTAGTCCGGAATTCGATGAATTCATGATTAATGTGTCGTTTCGTGCGTATACATCATGAACGTAGTCGGAACTGGGAAAGGTAAATGGAGAAATTGGTTCTAAAGAATCCGGTTGTATAATTGAGTAAATATCGGTTATAGCTCCATCGCAAGCATAGAGTGTTGCCGTCGCACTATCAATAAAAATATTATGAGTTAGAAATAGCTGATTCGTTTTATTGATTCTAGTCAGTGAGTCTGGCAGCGTGCTCATGTCCATGATGTCGAGTCCTGGGTCTTCGTCAGAAACACCGAATAAGTAATTGTTGTAATCGTGATAATCTCTGTGGATTGCATTATTGATTGTGCCTGGAATAAATTGAATCTCTAGAAGTTGGTTGGTTGCCGAAATCATAAATAGGTGAGTGCCTACAGTAGAGCCCATTACGGCATATTCAGTTCCATTATAAACAAAGCCCCAGCAATCGTTATATGTGGCTCCGTACGAATCCAATGGAAGAGTGTTGTCATCCCAATTATCTAACAAGGTAACGTTCTCAGCTATTTGACTATGGTTTCGTGTCGTACAAGCAATAACCATTAATAAAAGGAGTACTGTTCGAATCATAAAAATGAATACTTGAAAAAAAGGTAGTGGAATTTATGAATTTCAACCAATTTTATTTCCTAATCGGCCAACAATAATCAGTTAAAGGTATGCCATTAAGTACTTATACATTTCAATCATTGCTTCAATATCTTTTTTATGCACTTTTTCGTTGGCAGTATGAACATGATCTTCTGGTGCACCTATAAAACACCAATCAAATGGATAAGGACTTTTTTGCAAAGCGTTTCCGTCACTACCTCCAGAACTTTCTACTTCAATTTGAAAAGGTATTCCAGATTTTCTAGCCAGGTTTAAAATAGTATTGATGTAAGATCTTCGAGGGATTCCGCTGTCACGAATGGAAATAGCGACTCCTTTTCCGTGGTGAACACCCTCAGTTTTCCAGGTGATATCAGAGATTAGCGCTTGCTGGACGCCGTAATTTTCATAAATGTATTTACCTAAATAGCCAACAGACCCACCACCGGTTTCTTCCCAACAGGAAAAGCAAATTATCCCGTTTTCAAGTGTTTCTGCCACTTTTAAGGCACTATAACAACCTAATCGGTTGTCCATGTAGCAACACTGCACGAAATGGTCATCTTCTCTCCAATTTGGCTTAAAAACCAATTCTGTTCCACGATCTAATTCTCTATCAGCAATATATTCTAGTGTAGTTTGACCACTATCATCTTCAATAACTAAGAGTTCAGTATCGATGAACCCATTACTATCAGTTCCAATTAATTCCGTTCCTTCATTGGTTCTCGGACCACCAAGTTTGATGAGCTGCTTTCCATAACGTACTGTAAATCCGATTGAATCCATGTGCGCAAAAATGGCCGTTCTCGGTTTTCCGAATTTAAGGATGATGCAGTCTTGAATCTCATTGCCGGAAATCACTTCTGGTTTTACTGTAAAAGAGGATTCATTACTTTTTAAATAATTCAGTATGAATTCTTTCATTTCCACTTCATTACCAGCCGGTGCGTGCACTGCACACATAGATTTTAAAAGTTCCATTAGTTCGTATTTGTTCTTTTGGGGTGAAATTGCAAATTTTTCAATTCAAGAATTATTTGGGTACACTGACTTTTCCTAATAGTAAAAGTCAGTGTGCATTTTTCTTGAAAATTTTGTTCAATTATGGTAAGATGATGTTTTTTGATAATCCGCATTAATTCATTCATTTTTGAATATTCAAAGAGGATTATGTAACTCAATGTTTCGTGTTTCTCAATAATTGTATTGTTGGTTATGGCAAGCTTAGCAGATTCTTTGTACGCTTGTATTAATCCTCCTACACCAAGTTTTGTGCCACCAAAGTAGCGGATTACCACTATCAGTATGTCTGTTAATTCAAAGGATTGAATTTGACCGTATATCGGTTTTCCAGCTGTCCCGCTAGGCTCGCCGTCGTCAGAGAAGCGATAGGTTTTTAAATTGGAACCTAATCGAAAGCCGTAGCAATAGTGACCTGCATCCTGGTAGTTTGATTTAAGTTCATTCATTACTGATTTAACCTCAGCTTCTGTCGTTACTGGAATCGCAAGACTAATAAATTTGCTTCCTTTTTCCTTATAGCTACTTTCTGATTTGAACTTTATGGTTTGGTATGTATCCGAGTCTTTATCCAAATGAATTAAAGATTTCATTGGAAAAGGTAATTAAGGCGATAGCGATTACAGCCAGAACGATACCCATCCAGTTTGTGCCTGAAAGTTTTTCTCTAAAAATAGCGGTACCAATTAGGGTTAGAAAAACAATTATCCCCATGTTTACAATGGGGTATACCTGTGACGCTGGGAGCTCTTCTAAAGCTTTAAAAAAGAAATGAAGTGTAAAGTAATTGGGTATACCGAGCAAAATGCCCCAGAACACATTTTTAAACTTTATGATCGTTTTCTTTTGGATTACTTTAATGAAAACAAAAATTGATCCGGTGATTCCGGAGGCGAAGAAAATAAGCGTGAAAAACGATGGACTATTCGTAGCATCAACACAATTTACTTGCGCAAATTTGAAAGTTGAATCGGCAAGGCCTTGCCCCAGGAAAATAAGCAAAAGTAGCAACAGGTATTTTTTGTTAAACTTTAGCTTCCCTGCAGTAATGGTTGAGAAATAAATAGCTAGCAAAGCCAATATAAGACCGGTAATCTTTACAAAATTAGCGGATTCTTGAAACCACCAAATACCGAAAATAACAGGAATTATTAAGGAAATTTTGTTGGCAACCGAAGTGATAGAAATGCCAATTTTTTGAGTGCCGTAAGCAATCAGGTTAAATACCACACCGAACAGAAAACCAATTATGATGGCGGTTGGAATAAAATACTGCGGATTTGGATTGTCAAATCCTAGTCCCCCAGTCACTTGTATTTTACCATCCATAGCCACGATTCCGCATATTCCGGCAACAAAATAATTGACAGCAATTGCCTGCAGGTTGTCTACTTTAAGTCGATCGAACAGCTTAAAAAGGACCATTAATCCAGAAAAAATTAAAATTGTATAAAGAATGTCAATCATTGATGTAATAGCTTATTTGGTCATCATTGAATTTTTCAAGTGATGTCGGTTGTGATGATATTTTTGGTGCCAACAAGCCAGCTCCAAATTGAGTGTTTCCTGTTAGAACTCTTGCTTCATCCCAAACCCCTTGCTTTAAAAAGGAATTTAATAGCTGTCCTCCTCCTTCTACGATAACAGACAGAATTTCATTCGTAAATAAAGCATTGTTGAATTCACTAATAAAATTATCGAAGTTAAGGTTCCAGACTTCATAGTTTTTAGATGATTTTAGCTTCTTTTTAGACAAAATTATAGTTCTTGATGCTCCGTCAAAGAGACTTAGGTTTTTAGGTAGTTTGTCATCTTCATCTAATATTATCCGTGCTGGATTTGTTCCATATGCTGCTCTAACTGTTAAATTAGGATTATCATTGATCGCAGTGTTGGTGCCAATAACAATTGCAGCTTCTTCAGATCTCCATTGGTGCGTTATTTTTTTGGTTTCTGGATGCGTAATCCAATGGATGCCCTCTTCGTTGTTTTTTCTTAATTTATCAATAAATCCATCTGCAGTTTGTGCCCATTTTAAGATAATATATGGCCGTTTTTTTTGATGAAAGGTATAAAAGCGTTTGTTTAACAATTCACATTCAGCTTGCATTGGGCCAACTTCCACATTTATCCCACTTGATTTTAGTCTATTAATCCCTGATCCATTAACTAGCGCATTCGGATCAAGGCTTCCAATTACTACGTGCTTAATACCTGATTGTATTATCAAATCTGTACAAGGTGGCGTATTTCCGTGATGAGAGCAGGGTTCAAGTGTAACATAAAGGGTTGCATCTGAAAGATTTTCAGAACTACTTATTGCATTAAAAGCTTCTACTTCCGCATGATTTCCTCCGAAAGGTTGCGTACATCCGGCACCAATAATTTCTTGATTGTGCACAATCATTGCTCCTACACTTGGGTTTGGCATTGCAGCTCTAATTCCTGGCGTTGCCAATTTAAGGCATGCCGCCATATATTTTTCATGAACACTCATTCGTTGGCGAAATTACAAAATATGTTTTCTACAGTACGTCATGCTATTATCTTTGTAAAGTGTTTGTTAAGAAGAATTCTGTTCAGGCCATTGTGGACTACCTAAAAGAGGGATTAGTCGCTTTGTATCCTTTGGCTGAAGCTGAAGCTATTATTGCTGTATTATTCGAGCACTATCATAGTTGGAATCGAGTAGACATAAATTTAAAATCAGAGGAACAATTATCCGAATCGGAGCTATTGAAATTACATCATGCACTAAAAGAGCTTAAAGAATTTAGACCTATACAGTATGTTTTAGGTGTTGCGAATTTTTACAACTTAAAATTGATGGTCAATGAGCATGTGCTGATTCCACGACAAGAAACGGAAGAATTGGTTGATTTGATTATTACTGAAGTAGATAACGGTAAATCTATAATTGATATAGGTTCTGGAAGTGGTTGTATATCAGTTTCTTGTAAAAAATCAAAAAATTTATCAGCCGTTTATGCTGTAGATATTGATCCACATGCTTTACAGCTTGTATCAGACAATGCAAAACAATACAATTTAGAAATAGAAACCATTAGAATGGATGTCCTTAATTGGTCTGATCATGAAAGAAAATACGATGTTGTCGTTAGCAATCCACCTTATGTTCTTGAAAAGGAAAAAGCAAGCATGCATCAAAACGTATTGAGGTACGAACCCGAATTAGCTCTTTTTGTTCAAGATCATGAACCAATCGTATTTTACGAGCACATTGCAGATTTCTCAGTGAAACATCTAAATACTGATGGTATCATATATTTTGAGGTAAATGAAAAATTTGCAGACGAGGTTGCTGATTGTTTAAAATTCAGGAACTTCAAAAAAATCAGGGTTATTAAAGATTTAAATGGAAAGGATCGGATTGTTACAGCCATTGTATAAACATATTGCAATTTTTGTAACAGTACTGTTATCAATTGCTTCGCCTGTTTTGGCTTACAATCCATTGGAGTTGTCTTCCGACACAGTAATAAGTGAAAATAAAAAATGGAAATTTCTTTTTGCTTTTGATAGCCGTACATCGAGAGCACTAGAACAAAAGACCGGTCTAGGAGGATTGAAAATTGGAGCTACAATTAATAAAAAACATGATTTTGGTATAGGAATTTATTTCTTCAAAAATCCAATTTTAAGGGGAGGTGTACTGCTGCCTGAAGAAGTTTATGCTGATGCTACAGACACTACTATTTATAATTTTTCGTACGCGAGTATTTTCTATAGTCCAATTTGGTTTAGAAATAGAAGATTTACAATTAGTACTCCTCTTCACTATGGGAGTGCAACCGTAACAGCTGCTTATAAAGTGAAAGACACTGTGCCGACCGTTTGGAAAAATTATATAAATAGACAGTCAGCAATAATGGAGGTGTCTTGTGTGGCTAACTATAAATTATTCCGTTGGTTTGGAATTGGTGTCGGTGGAGGATATCGATCACTTTTAACCAATGATAAGTCAGTTAGGAGAGCATTGAATGGCCCGGTATTTATTTTTCAGGCTAAATTAATGCTTGGCGTTTTGTTTAAGTTAGCAATAAGAAAGCCCATAGATGATGGATGGAATGAAAGATAAAATTAAGGACTTGACCGCGTTATTGAATTTGCATAATTACAATTATTATGTACTTAGCGAACCTACGGTATCCGATTTTGATTTTGACATGTTGTTAGAAGAATTGCAGAAATTGGAAAAGCAATTTCCACAATATGCCTTGTCTAATTCCCCAACAACTCGAGTCGGCGGTGGCATAAGCAAGAATTTTAAAACCGTTTCTCACAGATATCCAATGCTTTCATTAAGTAATAGCTATTCGAAGGAAGATATAGCAGATTTTGAAAAACGTGCTCAAAAACTGGTTGATGGAGATATTGAATTCGTATGTGAATTAAAATACGATGGATGTGCAATTGGCTTAACGTATAAAGATGGTATGTTGGATCAGGCGTTGACCAGAGGAGACGGTTCGAAAGGAGAAGAGGTTACAGCAAATGTTAGAACAATAAGAACGATTCCTCTTCAACTGCATGGGGATTATCCAAAAGAATTTGAGATCAGAGGTGAAATATATTTTCCATTAGAAAAATTTGCAGCATTGAATCATCAAAGGAAAGCGAATAATGAACCGACATTTATGAATCCTAGAAATACTGCTTCCGGAACACTAAAATTACACGATTCAGCTGTAGTTGCTCAAAGAGGTTTAGATTGCTACTTGTATTCTTTGCATGGAGAAGGACTTCCTTTTAAGTCTCACTTTGAAGGCCTGAATGCAGCAGGAACCTGGGGGTTCAAAGTACCTCAAGAGGAAAAGCAATTTGTGAAAAGAACGAATTCTATAGAAGGTATTATGGCATTTATCGATTATTGGGATTTAGAACGCCATCATTTACCTTTTGAGATAGACGGAATTGTAATAAAAGTGAATAGCTATGATAAGCAACAAGAACTAGGCTTTACCGCTAAGTCACCACGTTGGGCTATTGCTTATAAATTTAAAGCGGAGCGAATTGCAACTAAATTGCTTTCGATTACTTACCAGGTTGGTAGAACAGGCGCAATAACACCCGTAGCCAATTTATCTCCGGTATTGTTAGCTGGAACGACCGTAAAACGGGCATCGTTACATAATGCGGATCAAATAGAAAAATTGGATTTGCGTGTTGGTGATTGGGTATATGTTGAGAAAGGAGGAGAAATTATTCCGAAGGTGATTGGAGTTGATATGGATCAGCGCTCAGAAGATTCTATACCAACGAAATATGCGTCGAATTGTCCAGAATGCGATACCGTTTTGCATCGCAATGAGGGGGAAGCGCAACATTATTGTCCCAATGATATTGGTTGTCCTCCTCAAATTATAGGTAAAATGGAACATTTTATTTCCAGAAAAGCAATGGATATTGATGGTTTAGGTGCAGAAACAGTTGCTCAATTGTATGAAGCCGGACTGATTTCGAATGTCGCTGACATTTATGAGCTTACAAAAGATCAACTTCTACCTTTAGAGCGTATGGCTGAAAAGTCAGCAGACAATTTAATTTATGGTGTAGCAGCATCAAAAACAATTCCATTTGAAACTGTTTTATTTGGAATAGGTATTCGTTATGTCGGCGAAACAGTCGCTAAAAAAATAGCGCAACATTTTAAAACCATGGATTCGTTGGTTTTAGCATCGTATGAAGAGCTTATTGAAGTAGACGAAATTGGAGATAGAATTGCTTCCAGTATCATTGATTTTTTCCATTTAGAGGAAAACCGAGTGTTAATCGATCGCTTGATAGAACACGGTCTGCAATTTAAGATTGATGAAGAACATCTTAATGGAATGACCGACAAATACTAACCCCCCTAATTTATCGGTCATTCCATTAAGATGTTCTTCATCAATCTTAAATTGCAGACCGTGTTCTATCAAGCGATCGAT
>JABJPZ010000247.1 GCA_018663635.1 Crocinitomicaceae bacterium | reverse complement strand
TCGCTAGAGTTCCATTAGCGTCCGTAGCAACAATTCGAGTTCCTGTCCCTGCTAAATCATTTACGCGTGCATTGCCGTCAATATGCAGCTTTTCAGCTGGAGATGAAGTTCCAATTCCTACATTACCTGCACTGTTGATTCTTACAGCTTCTGTTGGAACTCCAGCAGCATCCGCATTTTCTACAGTATAAAAAGCAAGCCCTACGTTATCCCACCAACTTGCAGAACCAGAACCTTGATTATCTGATATTCCTGCAATACCGGCCCATTTATCTAATTCCAGAGCTGTATAATTACTTCCTTTAAATTGCAGACCAACTCCGTGTCCAACTCCCCCAGAATTATCGGGATTTCTTAAAATACCAACCCAACTAATGGCACTAGCCGTAGCATCCCCTTTTACTTCAAAATAAGATTGTGGACTAGATGTACGAATACCTGTCCAGCCGTCCGTTTGGATAGTTACCATATCATTAGTGCCTATGTTACCAGCATTGGAGAACTTGAATTTATTCGCATCGCTGTCGTCAAAACCAATAGACCAAACATCAGTAGTACCGTCTTGAAAGTTGAAAAAAGCATCTGCTGTCCCAGAAGCATTTTGCACACGTATGCCATCATCACCCGACGCTATTTTCACATGAAGCATCATGTTTGGGGTTGAACCATCCGTGTTAATACCAACATTTTGGGCCATTGTCAATAGCGCACAAAAGCTTAAGTATCCGATTAATATTGCTTTCATAAAATGGGGTTTTTTAATAAAAAACTAAAAAGGGGAATTTCAATAATTATCATAGAGTATAATTTTCTTGAAATTTCTTTCAGTTTCATTTTGAATTATGATGTAATAAATTCCAAAATCAATATGATGAATTGGAATAGTATGTTTATTGGGTCCTTTTTGTGATTGAAATACGGTGGGTTCGATAATCAATCTGCCTCGTGCATCAATGATTTTCACTTGGTATTTTGATGCGCTAAGCGCGTCATAAGAAATGTCAATTACATTGTTGTTAGAAGTGTTTATAGTAACGGAGCTTAAGTTACCATTACAAGGATCAGCTGCAGCAATGTTTGAGTAAGATTCAGAACCATCAAAATCTATTTGCACAAGTCTGTAATACGTTATATTCTCAAAATGTGCAAAGTCAATATATTCATAATCGTTCTGCATTGTGGAATTTCCAGCTCCAGCAACCACTGCAACATTTTCGAACTCAATTCCATCATGGCTCATTTGGATAACAAAATAGTCGTTGTTTACTTCTGACTTGGTACTCCATTTAATTACCTTATGATTATCAATGCACTCGATATTAAAATCGATTAATTCTATTGGAAGAAGTAAAGAATTCAAAGACAAGGTCCAAGACGCAAAAAAATCGCCATCTGAAACACTTGCGCCGCTCACTGTTCGTGCACCTGTCCACGTACCATAAAACACCGCTGTTCCTGAAGTGTTTCCCCTCCATGTATTGGTAGCCGCGTCAAAACTTTGACCAACAAGAGTTGATTCATTACCTGTATTGATAAGATTGGATCCGGCTATTTCATTGTTGTCATTATACGTAAACTCCAGTAATGCACTGGGTTTAGTGGTATAGTTATCGGCATCTACAATCCAAAATCGGTCCACTACATTTAAGCCATTAGATAATCCAGTAGCAGATGTATTTAAATGAGTTACGTCTACCGGCCACGTTCCTGATAAATTGCCATCCGCTGTTTCCCAGGTGGACAATCGAAGTCTTCCATTTCCACCTACTGCAGAGCCAGTCGTTTCAATAGAAAGTGGTATTTTTTGATCACTTGTACCATTGTTGGATGTGAATGGAATGGTATAGGAATCTACATTTGTGCCAATATTCCATTGCACTTTATTAAATTCCCCTTCAGAAATAATGTTGCCCCCTGTGCCAGAAGTTGTAATTCCAAGTCCATCAGACTCATCGATAACCAAATAAACTGGCGTGGCAGAAACACCTCCATCTATAACCACGAACGCGTCGTTATTTATGACTAAAGCATACTGAGAATTGCAATTTAATGCACCAATAGTAAAGATCAACACACAAGCCAATTTTCCCATGGAATTTGAGTATTCAGAATTATTACTTGATGTAAGATTTGGCGTTATTGAATTCTCGAAAAATATATTCTTGAATATCAAGAAACAAAGCTATTAAATAGCCGCTAGATTACATCATCAAATGAGGAAAATTAACAAGTCAACAGAAAGTAATAAAATATTTAACGGAATAAAATGGAAATAGGTTCCTTTACAGCAGAGTTCTTATTGGATTATTTAATCCCTAACTCAGATTTGACATAGCCCATAATGTTGTCTGTTTTATTCTTAGAATAGATAATTGTTCCATAAGAGCTGTCAAAAATATAATCATACTGGTAATTTTCCGAAACCTTATCTACGGCTGCTTGCATTTTTATTCGAATTGGTGCATAAAGGTCTTCTTTGACTTTTAAAAGGTCTTTTTCAAAGGATCCGGGCATTTCTTCTAAACTTTTATTCAGTGAAATGATTTCCTGCATTCTCTGCTCTTTAATCGCTCCTGTTAAAGCGGAACTATCCTTAACATATGCTTGCAGTTTGGTATTAAAGTCATCCTGTTTCTCTTTAAAATAAGACTCTAATTCAAATTTTTTCATCGAGATTACGGTATCCGCAGATTTTTTTTCAGGAATCACTTCCCAAAGTGCATTGGTATGCAAATGACCAATTTTTGATTTAGTAGCCCCTTTAGAAAAAGCAAATATTCCTAATAGAATTATTCCAGTAATCGGAAGGATATAAGACGATTTGATTGTCATATTGTAGTTTTTAATTTTCTAATGTGATGATAATGAACGGATGCAGTATCTTTCTGCGGCTAATTTAAGCATTACTAATAGGTAAGCAATAATACCTGATAAGATTTGGAATCAGAAAAACAGCATATAATCAACGAACAACGGTTAAATGGGTTGTGTAACGAGTGGGAAACGGTGTTATTTTTAAATAGTAACGACCAAGGTCCGGATTATTTAGCGCTTGCTAATTCGTCATCAAAATCATGCGAGACTGGCGATTTAAATCAATTGCAGGATTGGCTGAATAAGCACAAGGATACCTGGACACTAGGATATTTCGGTTACGATTTAAAAAATGAGTTAGAAAAGCTTAGCAGTTGTAATGATGATGTTCTTAACATGCCCGATTCGTATTTTTTTGTTCCTGATGTATTACTGAAACTGACAAATAAAGTTGAGGTATTGATAGGCGATTTTGCAGGATTTAAAAGTCTTGAAGGGGAAGGAATAATCAACAGTAAAGGTAAGCTCCAATGGAAAGAATCGAAGCAAGATTATATTAAACAAATATTAAAAATTAAGGATCACATTCAGCTTGGAGATATTTACGAATTAAATTATTGTCATGAATTCTATCTGAAGGAAGCAAAAATTAATCCAAGCCAGCTGTATATAGAATTGAATCATTTGACGCACGCACCATTTAGTACTTTTCTAAAAATGGGTAATAAATATGTGTCCTGTGCAAGTCCGGAAAGATTTATTCGTAAAAAAGGTAATCGCGTTATTTCTCAACCTATAAAAGGAACCATAAAAAGAGGTGCAAATTCGAAAGAGGACGCGGTTCTGGTAAATAAGTTGCGGAATGATCCGAAGGAAAGAAGTGAGAATATTATGATTGTGGATTTGGTAAGGAACGACCTTTCTAAAATAGCCATGAATAACACCGTAAGTGTAGATGAATTGTGTGAAATATATTCGTTTAGAACGGTGCATCAAATGATTTCTACAGTCTCTGCTGAAGCAAATCCAAGCTATTCCAACACTGATATATTGTTAGCTTGTTTCCCCATGGGATCGATGACAGGTGCCCCAAAAGTTCGGGCAATGAAACTGATAGAGAAGTATGAAAAAACGAAGAGGGGGGTTTATTCAGGTACAATTGGTTATTTTAGTCCAGATGGAGATTTTGATTTTAATGTCGTCATTAGAGCGTTAATATATAATGCCGATGAGGCGTATTTATCTGGTATAGTTGGTGGGGCGATTACCAGTAAATCTGACCCTAACAATGAATACGACGAAACAAAACTAAAAGCACAAGCTTTAATTGAAGCGATAGAAAAATGCATAAAGTAGTTGAAACAGTGCAAAAGAGTTTGTCTGAGATCGTTTCTGATTATGATTCGAAATCATTCGTTCTCGCAGTAAGTGCGGGTATTGATTCCATGGCCCTATTAAATGCCTGCGTTACATTAAGGCTAAATTTTGAAGTTGCTCATTGCAATTATCATTTAAGAGGATATGAGTCCGATGATGACCAGCAGTTTATCGAAAAATATTGCGAGGATTTAGCAATACCGATTCGGGTAAAAGAGTTTAACGTTGAGCTGGAAAAGCTAAAAGGCGAATCTGTGCAGATGACCGCTCGGAGACTCCGATTTGATTGGTTTAATCAGCTCATTGAACAAAATGAGTACGACTTTCTATTGCTAGCACATCATCTGGATGATCAAATAGAAAGTTTCTTTATTAATTTTTTTAGAGGCACGGGGATTAAGGGGATGGCTGGGATTAGAAAATTGAATGGTAACCGATTACGTCCGATGCTTGAATTGACAAAGAACGATATTGAGCAGTATGCTAATTATTTGGAAATGGAATACCGTGAAGATTCTTCTAATTCAGACTATAAATATGTCAGGAATAAAATCAGGCACCATTTGATACCATTGCTTAAAGAATTAAGGCCAGAAATACATGATGTTTTTCTTAAAAATAACAGAAAAATGGCAATCGCTCAGGAGGCATTGGATTGGAGTTTCAATGATCAATTTTCAGAGATAGATGAGAAAGCGATGGATAAAAATTGGTTTTTTCAAGTGCAGGGGTATTATCAGTATGCTTTTTTAGAGAAATTCGGATTCAATTCGACACAGCTTCATAATCTTCAAACGGCTGGGGTAGGTACTATTTTTGAGTCTGATAGTCATCAGATATTTGTGAATAGAGATAATCTTGAAATTCATGCAATTGAGAAAAAAGAAGAAGTTCAGTACAAACTCACAAGTATTCAAAATTTGGAGTCGAATGAGATTAGCTTACTAATAGAGGAGCGGGTTGGGAGTATTATTGAAAATTCGTCGAAGAATAAAATCAGTGTATCTAAATCAGAAATTGTATTTCCTTTAGTGCTGCGCAAGTGGGCTGCTGGAGATTCTTTCGTCCCACTTGGTATGAAAGGATCTAAAAAGCTAAGTGATTTTTTTATCGATGAGAAACTCGATCAAACAGAGAAAAGGGCTCAATGGCTTTTGGTAAACGGGGATAGCAGAATTATTTGGGTTCTTGGCAGAAGACTTAGTAATGAGTTTAAAGTTACCAATGAGACAAAATTATCGGTAATCTTTGAAACAAAATAAAAAAGCGCGACGTATACTTAATTTAGCATTAGGAAGTCACAATTTAACATTCACGAGTTATGAAAACGGAATCTCAGATTATTGAGAAGGAAGACATTTCTTCTCTGAACTTTCCTTCCTACTCACTTAATAAAACGCCTGAAGAAAAAAGAGAGCTAAAAAGAAAGCTTCGAAATGCCCAGATATTGGGGAATATCCATCACAATAAGATTCGGATAATTTTTCGAGATGAAACCGACACCAGAGAGGTTAGAACTACCGTTTGGGCTGCAGGTGAAAAACACATTGTTTTGAAAGGCGGTGTGAGTATTCCTATAAGAAGAGTTGTGGACATACGATTGTAGTAGCTTTTTATCAATCAGCCACCGCAAAATGTTAATTCTCAGGAATACCATCATCGATTACAACCTTCGCATTTTTTCGGGCTCTGTATTCGGTTAGGTTTGAGTTTAGCCATTCTTTAAATAATTCAACTTCTCCGTGCGTTTCATAACTTGCTTTGATTCCACACATTTGGTCTGCTTTATCTAACATTACGTATAGTGGCTGACTTTGTTCACCATACCGCGTTCTTTCCAGATAGCTCCATTTGTTTCCAACACTTCGTACCCGATAACCGTCGGTCTTGGTTACTTGTTGTTCTTTTGGTAATAATGTCTTGTCATCAGCATGCAGGGATGCGACTACAACAGAATCTTGCATGTAACTCAGAATGTCTTTGTGGTACCATACATTCTGTTCCATTTTTCGACAATTTTCACATCCAAACCCTGTAAAATCTAACATAAGGGGCTTATCAACGTCATCGGCATATGCTCTAGCAAATGCTAAATCCTCGAACATTAATATGCCCTTAGCGTCTTTATGGCCTCCTTCTGGTATATCTCCGTGCTCCGGAGGTTCGCCTCCTATACCATATGGTGATTCCGAATAGCTAGGAGGAGGTGGGAATCCAGCTAAAATGTTTAAAGGAGCTCCCCAAAGTCCGGGAATCATATACACGGCGAACACTAAAGCAATGACCGCAAATCCAAATCTTGGAATTGAAATATGGTTAAGTGGTGAGTCATGTGGAAATTTTATCTTGCCCAACAAATACAATCCGATAATCGTAAATAGAACAATCCAAATGGCTAAGAACATTTCTCGTTCAAGCAAATGAGATTGTGTCACTAAGTCTGCTTTTGATAAAAACTTCAGGGCAAACGCGATTTCCAAAAGACCCAAAACAACTTTAACTGAGTTTAGCCAACCACCAGACTTCGGTAATGAATTGAGCCATCCGGGAAACGCTGCAAACAAGCCGAATGGTAAAGCCAATGCTAAAGAGAATCCCAGCATTCCAAAGAATGGACTGAGGCCTCCTTGATCAGCGGCTTCAACAAGCAACGTTCCGATTATTGGGCCAGTGCAAGAGAAGGAAACCAATGCCAAAGCAAAAGCCATAAAGAAAATGCCAATTAGACCTCCTTTATCCGCTTGACGGTCTACTTTATTGACCCATTTAGAGGGTAAAGTAATTTCAAAAGCACCTAGAAAAGAAATACCAAAAATAATCAGGAGCAGGAAGAAAGCGATATTAAACCATACGTTGGTTGATAGTGCGTTAAGCGCATCCGAACCAAAAGCTCCAGTTACTGCTAATCCAAGAACAACATAAATGACAATGATGGAAATTGCGTAGAGAATTGCATTTTTGATCCCCATGGCTTTCGTTTTTGACGTCTTTGTAAAAAAACTAACCGTCATTGGAATCATTGGGAAAACGCAAGGAGTTAGGAGTGCTGCAAAACCACTTAAGAATGCAATGAAGAAAATAGCCCAGTAGGATTGTTCTTTTCGCGTACTAGTGGTTAGAACTGTTGCATTATTCAAATCCGTTTCCATAACGTCTCCAAACCCTGAAAATGAATCTGCTTTTGATATTGCAGTATAATTTATCGCAAATTTTATGTTTTTCTCATCTGCCTTTGTCTTCAAAAAGAAACTGTAGGGAGCACCTGGAGTCAATGCCTTAAAGGCTTCTCCTGACTGAGAATTGTTCGATTGATAGGTAATGGCGTGAATGGTATCTTGTAGTTCAAAATTGTCAGAAATGGGATTAATACTCACATCAGTATTGTTATCATACAATACCTCATAGGTGTTTGCTTCAATGGGGGTTAGGTTCACTTGGTAATTGGTACTGTCCATTTTATAAGCCTGTATTTTCCAGGAAAAGGCATGATTAGATTCTACAAGATTCTGAGGTTTGTCAACAATTACATTTGAATCTTTTAAAGGATTATTGTTGTTGGTGCCATCTTGGGCTAGTATTTGCGCCATTAAATTGGCTTGGGCATTAATGCATTTAGAGTCATCGCAGGTTTGGTATTCAATAAAAATCGGAATATTGAACGCATCGGATGTTTTACGTTTAATTTCTATTTGAAAGATGCCTGGATTACTAACAAACACACCTTCTTTTTCGCCAATTGAATTAACATGAGTTTCAACCGTTTTTTCTTCAATTTCACCAATTTTCTCAAATTTATCCGATTCCTCTAATTCAATGTATGTCGGTAGTGGGCCGGCAAGAGGATCTGGTGGATTCGTGGTGTAAATGTGCCAGCCTGGAATAGTTTTGCCAGAAATAACAAGGGTTTGTTTGTCTCCGTCATCTTCAACGGCAATAGACCAATTGACTTTTTCATCTTGACAAACTCCCAAGTTAGAAACAAGACCAAGTAAAAGGGTTATTGTTATTATTTGCAAAAGCTTCATTGAGTTGAAATATTTATTCGTTCAAAAATAAATAAAATAAGTGGCTAGAATGCGTTTAATTTTAAGTAGAATGTTGGATTGTTAATTGATTTAATTTATTTAGCCATCTTAAAAGATGTTTTAACTTTAAATCGATGAAGAAATTCTTGAAAAACACTACTGGTATAGGATGTTCTTTTTTCCTGTTTTTTTTAATCCAAAGTTGCGAAGTGAACAAACCGACTTCCACTTCTGTATTGGAACGTAAGATCACTTTTAGTTTTCATGGTGTTGAAAACAACGTACTTTGGAAAAGTGAGGCAGAGTGGCAAGCCAATAACGATACCATTGAATTAAGAATAAATGCTGAAATCGGAGACGGTTGGCATTTATATTCTCAAAACTTAGAATCCGATGAAGGGCCATTGCCTACCGTATTCAGTTTCAACAAATCAGACAGCTGTATTTTTTCCGGTAAAGTTTTTGAAGGAACGGCAAAAGAGGAATACGATCAAAATTTTGGAATGAATGTGCGGTTTTTCCAAAATAGAACAACATTTACGCAACGAGTAATTAGAACAACGGACGAGCCATTTACCATTACGGGCCGAGTTAATTATATGGTCTGTGATGATGAGAAATGCTTACCTCCTATTGACCTTAATTTACGGATTGAAGTTGGTTCAAAATAGCTGATTAACGCCCTTATTTAAATTTTTCCGAAGCGTTACTTCGCGAAATTCTAAGGATTCATTTTAACCCAAAAACAGGTGTTGGATCTGTTAATTATTTCAAAATTTTAATTTGAAATCATGTACGTAGTACATCGCGAAAATCTTAAAATTTGATTTGTTTTTGTGGTAAAATCTAACGTGCTATTCCATTACTTTTGTCAGCCAAAATCAAATTATGTTAGTAAAAACCTATGGATGTGCAGTTTGTGGAATTGATGCACTCAAAATTACAATTGAAGTTAATATTGCCCGTGGAAAAAAGTTCTTTATGGTTGGGCTTCCAGATAATGCAGTAAAAGAAAGCTGGTATAGAATTGCGGCTGCAACGACCAATATTGGCTTTCGAATTCCAGTAAAACGAACTACTGTCAACCTAGCACCTGCAGATATTAGAAAAGAAGGCAGCGCCTATGATTTGCCTATTGCTATTGGGATGCTTGCTGCATCAGGTCAAATTAATGCGGAAAACGTAGGAGATTATATTATAATGGGAGAGCTGGCTTTAGATGGGGAACTCCGCTCAATTAAAGGTGGATTATCGATTGCCTTAAAAGCTCTAGATGCGGGTTTTAAAGGGGTAATTCTGCCGGAAGAAAATGCCAACGAAATAGCTATGGTAAAGGGAGTTGAAATACTGGTAGCCAAAAACTTAAAGCAAGTAATAGCTTTTTTTAATGGTCATGAGGTCTTGAATAATTGTGCGGAGAATAAAGCAGATTTAAATATGGATAATGATCCAATTTTTGATTTGGACTTTGCCGACGTGAAAGGTCAAGAGAATGTTAAGCGAGGTCTCGAAATAGCAGCAGCTGGGGGGCACAATGTGATATTAGTAGGGCCTCCAGGTTCTGGAAAATCCATGTTAGCTAAAAGAATGCCAACCATTTTACCACCACTTTCATTAGACGAGGCTATGGAAACTACAAAAATTCATTCTGTAGCTGGAACTTTGGGTAAAAATGGAGGATTAATTACAAAGAGGCCGTTCCGTGCTCCACATCATACTTCTTCCGGTGCTGCCCTTGTGGGGGGCGGTTCCAATCCAAAACCCGGTGAAATATCATTGGCACATAATGGCATTTTATTTTTAGATGAACTTCCAGAATTCAATAGACAAGTTCTTGAAGTGATGAGGCAGCCAATAGAAGACAGAACAGTGACTATTTCTCGCGCCGCAATCTCTGTAGATTTCCCAGCTAATTTCATGTTAGTTGCTGCGATGAATCCTTCTCCAAGTGGGGACTTTTATAATCCAAATCAAGCACATTCCGATTCGGAGTATGCTATTCATCGGTACTTAAATAAGATATCCGGACCGTTATTAGATCGAATAGATTTGCACATAGAAGTCAACCCTGTTCCTTACGACACATTAGCTGAAAAAGGTGAACGAGAGTGCAGTGCTGACATAAGAAAACGAGTGTTAAAAGCGAGATTGATTCAAAGTGAACGATATGGCCAACAGGAAGGAATTTATGCTAATGCACAGCTTACACCGTTTTTGCAGGAGAAACATTGCAGAATTGATCAGGTTGGTGAGGCATTACTGCGAAATGCCATGCAGAAATTTGGATTGAGTGCACGAACGTATAGTCGAATATTTAAAGTGGCCAGAACAATTGCAGATTTAGAAGAATCAGCTGGCATTAAGGGAGAGCATATTGCTGAAGCAATTCAATACCGATCACTTGATCGCATGGGCTGGCAGAATTAAATGAAGATTGTTTAATCTTCGTCTACCAATTGCCATAGTCCATTAGAAATTAATTGTTCAGCTTGTTTGAATTTCATTTCCTTCGTTTCGCCAGAACGGACATTGAGTAATTTTACTCTATCATTTCTTCCAATCTTTCGAACTTCTCGAACTTCGGGCATTCTTTTCTTTGGCGCACCATTTTGTTGCCTATTTGCAACTTGCTGGTTTTGCTGCGATGCATCCGTTAAGTTGGTTCTACCTGTTTGAAGTTTAGAAACATCTGTCTGATTAGGCATTTGTCTTTTAGAAGCCTGTTGTTCTTCTTCTGGAGATGGCAAGTGTGCTCGCATCAAAAAGGACAGTGTATCCTTATTCAGCTGGTCCATCATTCCTCGAAATAGTTCAAATGATTCCAACTTATAAATAAGTAGGGGATCCTTTTGTTCGTATTGAGCATTCCTAACAGAGACTCTTAGATCATCCATTTCACGCAAGTGTTCTTTCCATTCTTGGTCAATGATGGCCAGTGTCACTGTTTTTTCCAGCTCCTTGGCAATATTAGCTCCCTGTTTTTCAAAAGATTCGACTAAATCAACTACTAAGTTGATTTTTCGTCTTCCATCAAAAAATGGAATAGCCATATTTTTGTAATTGTCTTTCTCATTGGCATAAACATTAGAGATAACGGGCATTGCCTGAGCAACAATAGTTTCATTTTTTCTAGAATATGCTTTTTGAGCCAATTCGTACAATTCCTGCGTTAATACTGCTTCATCAGTTCTGAAAAAGGTTTCTTCGGTAACTGGAGTTTCAACAGCCATATACATGATGCATTCCATTTTGAAATTATCATAGTCACCATTTTCAACATTGTAATCAACAATACTTGCTGCTATTTCATTAAAAGAAGTGTCAATATCGAGATCTAAACGGTCTCCAAATAAGGCATTTTTTCGTTTTCTATAAATGGCATTACGCTGAGAGTTCATCACATCATCGTACTCCAATAAGTTTTTACGAATACCAAAGTTGTTTTCTTCTACTTTCTTTTGGGCGCGTTCAATAGATTTAGTAATCATTTTATGCTGAATCACTTCGCCTTCTTTTAAGCCAAGTCTATCCATCATTTTTGCAATTCGTTCTGAACCAAACAAGCGCATTAAGTTATCTTCTAACGAAACAAAGAATTGGGTAGATCCCGGATCTCCTTGCCGTCCAGCTCGTCCTCTAAGCTGTCTATCTACTCTCCTCGAATCATGTCGCTCTGTACCAATAATTGCCAAGCCACCTGCTTCTTTCACTCCTGGGCCTAATTTAATATCGGTACCTCTTCCTGCCATATTGGTCGCTATTGTTACGTTCCCGGGTAATCCCGCTTCCGCGACAATTTGAGCTTCTTTTTGATGTAATTTGGCATTAAGCACATTGTGCTTTATTTTTTTCATAGAGAGCAATTTGCTCAGTAGCTCAGAGATTTCAACAGTAGTCGTACCTACCAATATGGGTCGTTTTAAGGCAACTAATTTTTCGATTTCTTCTATTATTGCATTGTATTTTTCTCTTGCAGTTTTGAAAACCAAATCCTCTCTGTCGTCTCTTTGAATAGGCTTATTAGTAGGGACACTCAGAACGTCCAACTCGTAAATATCCCACAACTCCTTAGCTTCAGTTTCTGCAGTACCCGTCATCCCTGCTAGCTTGTGGTACATTCTAAAGTAATTTTGAAGGGTAACAGTCGCATAGGTTTGAGTAGCAGCTTCTACCTTCACGTTTTCTTTCGCTTCAATGGCTTGATGCAATCCGTCAGAATATCTTCTGCCATCCATAATCCGACCAGTCTGCTCATCAACAATTTTAACTTTGTTGTCCATCAGTACATATTCGACTTCTTTTTCAAAAAGCGTATAGGCTTTCATCAGTTGATTCATGGTGTGGATACGTTCACCTTTGACCTGATAATCCCTGAACATGTTGTCTTTCATTTTGAGCTGCTCTTCATCTGATTTGCCTGAATTTTCAATGTCAGCAATCATAGAGCCAATGTCTGGCATTATGTAGAAAGTGGGATCTTCTTGTCCTGAAATGAGGTCAATTCCCTTATCAAGAATTTCAATGGAATTATTTTTTTCATCAATAGTAAAATGAAGATCAACATCGATTTTCTTCATTTCTTTTCCCTGATCTTGCAGATAATAGTTTTCTGTTTTTTGCAAGTGCGCTCTAATACCAGGTTCGCTCAGGTACTTTATCAATGCTTTATTCTTTGGCAGAGCTCGGAAAGCTTTTAGAAGTGCGACTCCACCTTCTTCGACTTGCTTTTTAAGTACTTTCTTATCACCGGTTTCATCATTAAGTCCAACTAACTTTTTTTTCGCTTCAGTTAAATAACTATGAGCAAGTTTTCGCTGAGCTTCAACCAATCTTTCCACTTTGGGCTTCAATTCTTGGTATTCATGTTGATCGCCTCTAGGTGTTGGTCCAGATATAATTAACGGCGTTCTGGCGTCATCAATTAATACGGAATCAACTTCATCTATAATCGCATAATGATGCTTTCTTTGAACCAAGTTGGCAGGATCATTCACCATGTTATCTCGTAAATAATCAAAACCAAACTCATTGTTCGTTCCGAAAGTGACGTCAGCTCTGTAAGCTTCAATTCTTTCCGGAGAATTTGGGGTGTACTTGTCAATACAATCCACGGTGAGACCATGAAATTCATACATAGGTCCCATCCACTCACTATCTCTTTTTGCCAAATAGTTGTTTACTGTAACTACGTGTACCCCTTTTCCTGTTAAACCGTTAAGGTATACGGGTAGCGTTGCAACCAACGTTTTACCCTCACCCGTTTGCATTTCTGCTACTTTTCCTTTGTGTAGTGCAATTCCTCCAATCAATTGAACGTCATAATGAATCATGTTCCATTGTACTTCAGTTCCCGCCGCATCCCAAGAATTTTTCCAAATAGCTTTGTCTCCGATTAGCGAAATGTGCTCTTTTGTTTCTGAGAGTTTAATATCAAGAGAGCTTGCACTAACTTCGATTTGTTCGTTTTCTGAAAATCTTTTTGCCGTTTCTTTCATTACTGCAAACCCTTCTGGCAAGATTTCCTCTAGAATTATTTCTAGTTTATTGTCGATTTCTTTTTTGATTTTGTCAATACTGGCGTACAGCTGTTCTTTTTCAGTAATCGCGGTATTGGCAGCGTTAGCTCTTTTTTCAAGATCGACTAACTGATTCTCTTCATCCGAAATGTACGAAGCTATTCTTTTTCTAAATGAAGCAGATTTTTCGCGCAGTTCATCATTTGAAATCTGAGATAATTTTGCAAATTCCTCTTTGGCTTTTTCAACTAATGGATTGATCTCTTTTAAATCTGCACCACTCTCGCTCCCACCTAATAATTTCTTAATAATTCCGCCTATCATTCTACTTTTAATTTAAGGTGTACAAATTTAATTTAAATAATGACAGTGATGGCTCTAAGCATTCAATTTCACTGCTATTCAAGAAATATTGCCCCATATTTTGGTATTCAGAAATTATACCAAAAGAAAAATGCTGACAAAATGCCATAAAAAAGCCCTAGTATAAACTAAGGCTCAAAGATTTAAGGGGTAAATAACCTAATATTCATCTTCATTAAAGAAGAAATCATCTTTCGTTGGATAATCCGGCCAAATTTCTTCAATACTATCGTACGAATCTCCCTCGTCCTCAATGGCCTGAAGATTTTCAACAACTTCCAGAGGAGCACCAGTTCTCATAGCGAAATCTATTAACTCGTCCTTGGTTGCGGGCCAAGGTGCATCTTCAAGATACGATGCCAATTCTAATGTCCAATACATAATCTGTCCTCACTTTAATTAAAACTCAAATAAATGCTTGAGTCTATAATTTTACGCAAAAGTAATTTTTTTGATTATATATGCAACAAAAATGTGAAAAAGGAACAAATCTCTTTGCTTTATCTTTTATGAATTGTTTTCTTTTCTTGGTTTCCAAGGAGTTTCAATCGCCTTCAACTCGGCAGAAAACTTTCTACTTAGAACGAAAAGATAGTCACTGAGTCGATTTAAATAGATAATGATTAATCCTGATACTTCGGTCTCTTCAGAAAGATCAATAACAGTTCTTTCAGCCCTTCGGCAAACACACCTTGCGATATGACAAAAGGAAACTGTTTGATGGCCCCCAGGTAAAACGAAGTTTTTCATAGGAACAAGGTCTTGTTCCATTTTATCAATTTGTTCTTCTAAAAAGTGGATATCAGATTGATAGAGATTTGGACGTTTTAATTTCGTTTTTTCAGGATCTGCAGCCAATTCAGCACCTATGGTAAATAATCGGTCTTGTATTTCTACTAAGTCGTCTTGATAAATTGGATTTATTTTTTGATCTCTAATTAAGCCAATATGTGCTAGAAGTTCATCTGTCGTTCCATAAGCATTGATTCTAGCGTGATTTTTCTTAACACGCTTTCCTCCATACAGTGAAGTTTCGCCATAATCACCAGTTTTTGTATAAATTTTCATAATTATCCTTTAATCAAATTTCTAACAGAAACAATACAGAAGTTGTTCGCCTCTGTAATGGATTGTCAACCAAAATCCTTAATTGTGTTTTAACAAAAAACATACATAGAGAAAATCTGCAAAGAATCTCTGAGGATAAATTTGAACAATATTCCTCAATAATTCACTAAGAAATGCTCTTTCTTCAGTCCTTTGTGTAAAAAGGCAATTCCTAAAAAGTGTAAATCTATAGTTGCTGTAACGGCAGGATTATCTTTAATTATCATCCAGGCTTGTTTCATCCCATCAGTCCAATTGATGTCGTCAAAAATAAAGACAGTTCCGTCGTGACTTTTTTTAAGACAATTGTCAAAGTAATTAATAGTTGCATTTTTTTCATGATGCCCATCAATAAAAACCAAATCAACTTTTTCAATCGAATCAAGCACTTCTGGTAAAGAGTTTTTAAAGCTTTCGTTGATTAATTTTACGTTTTCTAATTTAGAAAGACGGATTGTTTTCTGAGCAATGGTATAAGTTTGGGGGTCTCCTTCAATAGAAAAAACGGTTGAATGTTTTGCTGCAGAAGCTAGATAGGCCGTTGTTATACCAAGGCTTGTACCTAATTCAATGATATTTTCAGGTTGAAAATAGTTTACGATTCTAAATAATAATTGACCGTATTTTTTTGGTTGAACGGATATTCTACAAATATCCTTAATTTTTCTATCATTGGTCTTAAATTTTTTTGAGCCAGCGCCTAAGTCAACGACTTTTAGTTTAGAAGAACTAGAAAGCCAATGCTTCCTGATTTTTTCAATTAATTGATAAGAATAGTATTCTCCATCTTCGTAGAGTACTTTATTAACAAATTCAAAAATAAACGGAGAGTGAATCCCAAATTTGTTTTTGCTTTTAAACTTGTACAAAGCAAAATCTTTCAGTCTTTGAATCATGATTATACACGATAAGATTATTTGAGTTAAATGTAATAGGAATTTGTTAAAGTGAGGTTCTTCGCTTCTTTTGTTAAAAATTTAACAAAAAGAATGTAATCTGTAAAATAATCAATAAAGACCTTACTAATTTTTGTTTGCCATTCTGTATGCTTAGATTTATCGAATTCAAAGTGCGTTTTATCGATGATTATTAACAGCTTGTCGTGTAAAGAGTGTTTTGATTAAACCGCCTAACATGAAAACTACCTTACTCCCCGCTGGGCACTTTGTCCGCATGCTCTATTTTTTTCGTCAACGTAAAGCAGTTTTTTTAAAACATTTTCTAGTCGGTTTTTTGGCCTTTGGATTTGCAATCAGTGGCGTGGCTCAATATTCCCCAACTTCCAATTGGTCTTTATTTCAAAAAAATACAGGGATTAATTTTTATGCAAAATTAGCTGATTGTCCAAGGAATGCGGGTTACGATAGAAGTAATGTTTTGATTAAAATAGAGAACACCACTGATTTTTCTTTTTCGGTAGATTATCATGTCGATTTATTTTTGGCGGGCAAATGTTCAACCTGTGGAGATGCTGAAAGCGAAAATACATTCCATTTTTCTTTAAAACCTAAAGAAGTTTTATTTGGAACGTGTGATATGAAAAAGCCAGGACTATCATTATTTGCGGATTGGCTTGAACCAGAAATTGAAAGGGTGGAGTTTTCAGGATTTGATTTATCAAAATTGCAAGTAAATCAACTTGTGCAAGAAGATATTAGTTCAAGAAACCCTTTTAAAAATATGGAGACAGCTCAATTAATTTTGACTATACACTCTTTACGGAAGGAAATTATTGCTTTTGAAAAAAAATCTGCATCTGAAAGTAACGGATGGTATCGTGTAACTTACGATAAGCTGATGCTTGCTATAGAAACTCTGATTAAAAAAGACGCTTCCTCGTTTACAAAGGAAATATCATCGGAACTTTTCATAATTAGATCATCTGAATTAAATAATTTATCGCCAGCATCCTTAGTACATGTTGAGATGCATCCGAATCGATTTTTAATCAAATCCACAACCAAATAATCCTTGACTTAATGAAATTACTTAGCAATATATTCGGTTTGGTTTTAGTAGTAGGGATGCTCTGTCAAAGTTCATTTGCTCAAGAAATTAACATAGCGACTGGAGGAACGGTTAATACGTGTGCAGGCACATTTGTCGATCCTGGAGGAAGTTTGGGGAATTATGGAAATAATGACTTGAACGAAATAACGATATGTACACCCTTGCCTCCCCCGTTACAACTGATTGTAACTTTTACATCTTGGGATGTTGAGGCCGGTGCCGATTACTTATATATTTACGATGGACCTTCCTCAGCGTCACCTGCTGTAATTGGAAGTCCGTTTTCAGCCATACCTCCAGGTATTATTTCTGGAACTAGTGGGTGCTTAACTTTTGTTTGGGATTCTGATGCTGCAAATCCGTTTGCAGGATGGGAAGGAACAATTTCTTGCGGTTTTGCTCCGCTTATTTGTGTTAATTGCGATTCCGCTGCTCTAATTGCTACGTTACCGCTGATAACCGCACAAACAACGTGTGAGAATTGCGATGATTATTCTAGTGCAGATGCGTGTGGTAGTGCTTACATGAATGGCGATGATTATACGTACCAATACACGCCGACAGCAAATGAAGTGATTGATGTTGTGCTAAATAACACTTCTTCTTATACCGGAGTATTTATTTTTGATGGCTGCCCTGATGTTGCCGGTACTAATTGCGTTGCTTCAAATACAAGTATTGGAGGTGATCCGGAATTATCGAATGTTAGTTTAACCGCAGGAACAACTTATTTTATTACGATTTCAACCAATCCTGCTGGTGGGCCACAATGTACAGATTTTGATATTACAATTACGATTCCCTCATGTACCGATGGTATTTTAAATCAAGATGAAACAGGAATAGATTGTGGAGGAACAATATGTGGGCCTTGTCCCAATTGCTATGACGGTATTCAAAACGGAACGGAAACAGGAATTGATTGTGGAGCTGTCTGTGGGATCCCTTGCCCATGTGGCATAACGATAACACCAAGTCCATCTGACACCGTTCCATGTGGCGGTGGAAGTGTTACATTGGTTGCAGTTGGTTCAGGATCATCCACCGCCCTTGTTAATAGTAGTTTTGATGGTGGAACTGCTGGTCCGGGATGGTCGGTTTCATCAGCGGGCCAATTTGATAATCCATGTGGTGCCTCTATTGATGGTGGATCTTATATGTGGATGGGTGCTACTGCTCCAGCGCCAAGAACTCTTGAAACCAATCCTGTTGATGTTTCTTGTGGAGGTGAAATTTGTTTTTACCTTAAATTCGCGACTCAAGGAGGAGGTTCGCCTTGTGAAGGACCTGATCAGCCAAATGAAGGTGTATACCTAGAGTATTCTACCGACGGAGGTGCAACCTGGACAACTATAAATTACTTTAATCCCAGTGGCGGTTATGATCCAACTTTAACGGGATGGAATCAATATTGTTTTCTGATACCCGCTGCTGCGCAAACGTCTTCCACATTATTTCATTGGTTTCAAGATGTTACAAGTGCGAATATCTATGATCATTGGGGG
>JABJPZ010000246.1 GCA_018663635.1 Crocinitomicaceae bacterium | reverse complement strand
TCGGTAACATCAACTACTTTTAATTTTTTTCCAGTGGTTTCATCTGCCATAATGTATGTTTTACCATCTTCGCTCAGCCAACCTGAATGATTGAACCCCTGCTCTGGATACGATGTAAGTGAACCCAAATTAACGGGAGCACTTGGGTTACTGAAATCGTATATCCACAAACCATCCAAACCGCTGGCTAAATAAGCCGAATCGTTTCTGACATAGACATCATGTATATAATCAAACATGTTGTGATCCCAAACCAGTATCGGGGAAATAGGATTGCTTATAGAATACACCTCCATACCGGTTCCTGGCGGATTGCAAATGTACATTAGGTCAGAAGAGGAGTCAATGAAAACATTGTGTGCCGTATTAATTAATTCGTCACTATCGTAGACAACATGTACAGAGTCGGGCAGATAATGAAGATCAATGATTTGAAGGGTGCTTGGTGCTTGGTCACATACCGCATATAGATAACCGTCATGATCGTGATAATCTCTATGAATCACATGGCCCTGGTATGCTCCAGGTACAAAATCAATTTCAACGAACCCATCCGTGTCAGATAAAAGAAAAATATGCGTACCATTTACTGAACCAATAACAGCGTATTCTTTCGATTCATGGACAAACCCCCATATTTCATTATATTTAATGCCTGCATTATTGGTGTCTACCCACTCGCCATCCCAATGATGTAGCAGGCTTACATTCATGCTAGATTGACTGAAAATCAGTGAAGTAAGAAGTGTGAGAGCTATGCTGATTAGAATTTTCAAAATATATAAACGTTAACGAATTAAAACAATTGTTCCCTAAGGTATAAATTGTTCCTTCAGCAATTTCTATTTTATTTATTCGTTTGTTGAAATCCAAACGTTAATAAATTCAATTATTTTAGCTAGAAATCTAATCTGTTGAGCGATTCATTAGTCATCATACCGACCTATAACGAGAAAGAAAACATCGAGCACATGCTTCGAACTGTTTTTTCTTTGCCAGATGCTTTCCACGTTTTGGTTGTTGATGACGGGTCGCCAGATGGAACCGCTGAAATCGTCAAACGACTGCAACAAGAGTTTGCACAACTGCATATCGAAGAGCGAGAGGGAAAGCAGGGTTTAGGGACAGCTTATATACATGGATTTAGATGGGCCTTGAAAAGATCTTATGAATATGTTTTTGAGATGGATGCAGACTTCTCTCACAACCCTAATGATCTTATTCGCCTTAAAAAGGCGTGTTCAGAGCACGGAGGAGACATGAGTATTGGATCTCGTTATTGTCCTGGTGGTAAAGTAGAAAACTGGCCAATCGGTCGGTGGATGATGTCTTATGGCGCTTCTTTTTATGTTAGAACTGTGTTGTGGATGAATATTAAGGATACTACTGCAGGTTTTAAATGTTATACCAGGAAAGTTTTAGAAAGCATTGAGATGGATGACATTCGTTTTGTTGGTTATGCGTTCCAAATAGAAATGAAATATACGGCTTATCGGCTAGGATTTAAGGTGCTGGAAGTTCCAATAACTTTTAAAGATCGGGAGTTGGGCAATTCAAAAATGAGTATGAGTATTTTTAAGGAGGCGTTTTTAGGTGTTTTTAAGATGCGGAAAAAGAAAATAAAAAATAAAACATTGTAAACGGTGGGTAAAAAATTAATTCAGAATGCTACAATTATTAATGAAAATGACATTTTCATTGGAGACATTTTAATTGAGGGTAGCTTCATTGTTGAAGTTTGCAAAGGAAGTATTGAAACTAAACAGGATTGGGAATTAATTGATGCTACTGGATTGCATTGTATCCCAGGATTAATAGATGATCAGGTTCATTTTAGAGAGCCTGGATTGACACATAAAGCCGATATATCATCAGAAAGTAAGGCCGCATTGGCTGGTGGAATTACTTCTTTCATGGAAATGCCTAATACAGTTCCTAATACATTAACGCAAGAGTTGTTAGAAGACAAATACAAAATAGCGGCAACGAATTCGTATGTGAATTATTCTTTTTTTATGGGCGCATCTAACGATAACCTGGATGAGGTTCTGAAAACAAACCCTAAGAATGTTTGTGGAATCAAAGTGTTTATGGGCTCTTCTACTGGAAATATGCTCGTAGATAATACAGCTGTATTAGAGAGGTTATTCTCGGAATGTAAAATGCTAATTGCGACTCATTGTGAAGACGAGGCAATGATACAAGCAAATTTGTCCGATTACAGAGATAAATATGGAGAAGATGTTCCGATCTCTTGCCATCCTGAAATAAGAAGCGCAGAAGCGTGCTTTAAATCTTCATCAATGGCAGTTGAATTGGCAAAAAAACACAATACAAGGCTGCACGTTTTACATATTTCATCTCAAAGGGAATTAGAGTTGTTTGAGCAAGGTCCGGTAAGAAATAAGAAAATCACCTCGGAGGCCTGTGTTCATCATTTGTGGTTTACTGATGATGATTATGCTGAAAAAGGTACTGCTATCAAGTGGAACCCTGCAGTTAAAAAAGAATCAGATAGGGACGCCATAATGGATGCTGTTAAACGAGACGTTATCGATGTAATAGCAACAGATCATGCACCTCATACAAAAGAGGAAAAGGCCAATACTTATTTCAATGCTCCTTCTGGTGGGCCGTTGGTTCAACATGCGCTTGTTGCGATGTTGGAACATTATCACACTGGTAAAATGTCTTTGGAAAAAATTGTCGAGAAAATGTGTCATGCGGTAGCAGACTGTTTTCAAATAGAGCAACGAGGATACATTCGAAATGGCTATTATGCGGACTTAGTTCTTGTAGATTTAAATGAAAGCTGGCAAGTGAATTCAGATAATATTTTATACAAATGCGGCTGGAGTCCGTTTAATGAGTATTCATTTCGAAGCCAGGTAAAGCAGGTATTTATAAATGGTCACCAGGCATTTAGCGATGGTCAATTTTTAAATTCATCTGCTGGTCAGCGATTAACGTTTGATAGATGATTTATCGTATTGGGATAATCCTTCTGGTATTAATTTATTCATGTGGTCAAGAATTAAAAGAACAGCCATTACCGCAGGATTTAATTACCCCAGAAAAAATGACTGAGATTATTATTGATATTAATCTTGTTGAGGCACAGCTTACGGAGGTACAGTTGCTTCAAAGTATTATCAAAGATAGCGTTAGATCGTATTACAGTATACTATTTGGAAAGCATCAGATTTCAAAAATACAATTGGAAGAGAATTTTGACTATTACGTGACTCAGGCGACTCTTATTGACAGTATTTATGCAAATGCGCTTGCGAAATTAACATCTATGGAGCAGGAAATGGATACCGTAATGATACTTGACGATGTCATTACACACATACCTATTGAACAAATGCAAGACTTATTGAGTGATACCAGTATTAAAGCTTTGCTTTTTAATACTTCGCTATCTTTTCCTGTAAAGCACGATTCCGTTCTTCGGTATTTTAAAACAAATCGTTTCTTGTTGGATAGTTTGGCAGTAAGTTATAGACAGTTTGGTGTTTCTCTAAATTTTTATGCAGGTAATGAAAAGAAATTAGAAAAGGTATTGAATAATATGGTGAGCAAAGAAAACCTTCAATAGTGTATCTAGGATTTGAAAAAATAAAAGGTTCCGACACTAAAATTTTAGATTTTTGGAAATGGGCATGTTCCGACATTGTTATACCATCTAACAGGGATGATTTTGCTTTATTTTTGGTTGCCAATGCATTAGAGCTTACGAAAATGCCAAGAATCTATTGGGAAAATTCAGATCTGCGATATCGTAAAAAAAAGATCAATATTAAAACAGCTGCTTTTATCGAACATTGGAAGCAAAAACGGCTCAAACGCCTGTCTTTTGACATTTCTCCAAAAAGAGGCGCAGATGCTGCGACTCAAGGGAGCTTAACTTATAGAAATAGGTATCCTGAAATCTACATATTTGCGGTTCTCAATCAAAAGGAATTAAAGAACATCGATGTACTTGATTTAGATCAGTGGCAATTTTATATTGTTAGAACAGAAGCTCTCGATCGAGAGCATTTTGATACTAGAAAGATAGGTATTAGGGCCCTTACTAAATTAGCAAGCCCTGTGCATCATTCCCGAATAAAACCTATTCTCGATGACATCATTGATTATGATTTGGGCGAAAGACTGGTTTTATAGCAACTCGGTCTTTTTACATAAAGTGCTCGCCCCTGACAATTCATGTACTATGTCAGTCTTTATAGTTCAATATTATGTCAGTAATGGGGTGTTGTGAACAATTATATAAAATATAGTTCATGCAAAATAATCCCTAAATGTGCTCATAACCATCAGTAAACAAATTAGATACATACTTGATCGCTCATATTTTTTATAAAATATATTTTTTTGGTTCACTTTTTGATGAGATTAGGTCAAATAACATTTAAAAAAATAAAAATGGATTTGTTAAAGAACTTTATATATGCGGGAGTTGGATTGGCTTCTACTACTTCTGATAAGCTGAAAGAAACGATAGACGATTTGGTTGAAAAGGGTAAAATATCTGATACAGAGGGAAGAAAAATTTGTGATGACTTCTTCAAATCAACTGGTGAGAAAAAAGAAGAATTTGAGTCAAGATTAAAGAAAGTACAAGATGATTTAACCGAAAGATTTGATTTCATGAAAAAAGATAAGAATGGAATTGAAGCGTTAAATAAAAGAATTGAGGATTTAGAAGCTAAAGTAGTAGCCGCTGAAAAAAAGGCTGCTAAAGCTGCAGCAGCGGTTAAGAAAACGGTTACAAAGGCCACGAAAAAGTAAAGAATTTAAAATTAATAATAATAGAAATGGAAAACATGATTAAAACACTTGCTTATGCTGGTCTCGGATTGGCTTCTGAAGCAAATGACAAGATAAAAGAGCGATTTGACGAGCTGGTTGAGGCAGGGAAAGAAAAAGATTCTACAGGAAAAAATGTCATAGGAGATTTTTTCAAAACAGTAGAGTCTTCTAAAGCAGATTTCGAAACTCAAATTGAAAAAATGAAGACAAAGGCAAAGGATACTTTTCCTTTTGTTAAAGAAATGAGCTCAAATTCTGATGCCGAAACTCCTGTTAAAGAGGATAGCGTTGAAGAAGCGGTAGAGGTATAAAGAATTTTACTGAGAAATTTAAAAGTCCGGACAGTTAGTCTGGACTTTTTTTTAGGCCTAAGAATTATTGCTCAACTTTCTAATTCTTCTTGAAGAAAAGGATTATTTTCTTTTTCGAATCCTATGGTAGTGGGAATCCCATGTCCAGTGTACACTTTATAATCATCCGGTAAGGAAAAGAGAGCATTTCTGATG
>JABJPZ010000025.1 GCA_018663635.1 Crocinitomicaceae bacterium | reverse complement strand
TACAACCAAAGGATAAGAGAGGGGTGGCGCACTGTATTGAGCTTGCGCAAATTTTTCTGTAAAAGCTGCCGGCATCATCCCTTTATCCATGCTAATGATTTGAGCCATTTTTAATGCTCCGCCCTTTAACTCGCTTAGTGACTTGTAAATGTCTTCGGCATTATCTTCGATTAAATCTTGCTTAGCATGCTCGTTTCCAACAACTTTTTTCGCATAATACTTAACATAATTACCCCCAATTTTTGCGCCTGTAGAAACCAATTTGGCCGCACGCTTCACTTTGCTGACGGGAATTTTGTCTTGCTCTTTCATTCTCTTTGGGATTGTACCCTACAAAGGTAACGGGAAACGGGCACTAAATGTTCTTTTGATTTCAATAATTTAGAAAGCAATTTGAAGATTACTCAATGCCTATTGACAATAACTAAAAAAGCATTGTTAATAGGCCTTGTTTTGATACATAAACTTAGCAAATTCGATTGCCATATCTAATGGGCCCTTTCGCATCAGTTCAAAAAGCAGATTTACTGATTTTTCAATTGCAGCATCCGTTATTTGATAATCTTTAGAGTTATCATTCGCCCAAACTCGGGAAACATATAAGAATTGTAACCACAAAACGTCCTTATAATAATCAGAAATGTACAGTCTCTCAATAATTTCTTCCCTGGTAATTGCTTCAGAAAGGATTGAATTGATCATCTCGATATAAGCAACTTTAAATTCTTTTAAAAACCAGGGTTCAAAACTTTGCCTTGACAACCCGGTTAATCGATGCTTTACAAAACTTTGATTTTGTTTATAGACTTCAATTAAGGTATAATGGAATGACAACACTTTGTCTTTTCCCGAATAAGTTAAATATTCAGCATCTAAGTCTAAGGCAATGTTTACATGCTGAAAAATATTGTGCCAAATTTCTTTTTCTAAAGCCTTAAATGAACTGTAACGCGAATGGAATTCAGATGCTTCAATGCCAATCTCCAAAGAGAAAGCCAATACTGTTTCAGGCTCGTGCCCAGTTTCCTGAAGCACCCTAAGGTACTCGGCCTTAATTAATTCGCTTATGTCTTGCTCTTGATCGTTCAAGGAAAACAAATTTAGAATATTCTTCTTCTTAATTAATGCGCGTGATGTACATAAATTTTAAATTAGTGAACTAATGGTACTAAATTTTAAAAAACGTCTCGCTTTATTGCTCTTATTTTCATTAGCACTTGCCTGTACATTATATTTTTTCTATCAACCACTCAAAACTTGGCTGAAATCTTCAATTGGGACTCAAAATGGTTGGGATGTCATTAGAACAGGCAATGGAAGAGTTAACCGCATAGCACTTACTTCACCTAAATTTCTTGTTGACACATTATACCCTTCCATGACCGGTCCTGCCGCCACGCATTATTTCAACTTGGAACATTCTTTTGGTGCAAAAATTAATTGGCTTCTTGGCTACTCAACTTATGTTATAAGTTCGGAGGGAAACATCTTATCAGACGATTTCCTTTGTCATAATAATCTTGATTATAATGCTGCCGCATATTACCATCATTGGGGATTGAAAGGTCGCGCGGAATCGTTAGTTCCTAGGCTCGCCACACTAACACAGGGGCAAACAGCCATTCAGTTTCCAAAAGGATATGGAATTCCTTTAAAAAGCACGCAGGTTTTATCTGCTACCACGCAAGTTTTGAATGTCACCGACAAGAAAATTAACCAGGAAATTTATCATAAAATTGAATTAGACTATACTTCAAATAAAAATTTGAACCCTCATCTCAAGCCTTTATTTCAACAAAGTGTTATGGTGTTGGTAGAAGTGGACACTAACAAATTAGCTGAAAAAATACGACAGCCAGACGTCGATTGTTTACCTGTCTTGACTACAATTAACGCTTTAAACGTTTGTAGAAGTGGTGAAGTATTTACGGGACATTGGGTTCTGCCCGAAGGTAAAGACACGATTGTGCGAGATGTTACTAACTTATTAAATTTGCCTTTTAGCACCTCTTTACACTACGCAAGTGTCCATGTGCACCCACATTGTGTTTCGCTTGAATTAATTGATCGTTCCACTGGAAAATCCATTTTTAAATCACGAATTAATAATGATAGTAAACAATCGAGAATGTACCATATTGAAGCTTTTTCCAGCGAAGAGGGGATTAAGTTATTCCGAGACCACTCCTATGAATTAGTATGCATTACCGATCACCAATTAAAAGAAAAAAGAGATATGATGGCAGTAATGTTACTTTATTTAAGAGATTATGAGTTAGAAGAAAAACTAAGCGAGCAATATAATTAAAGCTTCGCTTTAAAGACTATCGAGAGCTAACTCTAGCATTCCATTTACATATATTTTTGTTTCTACGACTTTTCCCTCAGGATTATACCTTTTTACTTTTCCATTTAGATCACCATCGCTGTATTGTTCTTCAAGCAAAAGCGCACCACTAGGCCACCACATCTTACTTGGACCATTTTTCTTCCCATTCTCAAATAATATCTCCCTTTCTTTCTCCCCGTTTTTATAATAACCTAATTGCTTGGTTTCCATCCCTGTCTTTATATAATGTTCGATTTTCCAATCAGAAAAAGACTCTATCGCAGTTCCTGTATAAGGCGATCCTTTGTACTCAAAAAAAGGAATTTCATGGGCATATCTGATGTCAAGATCTTCAAAAAGAATTAATTCATTCTCGGTGCAGGCGAAGAACAATAAAATTATAGCGTTAGAAATTAGCAGTGAAATTCTCATCTTATTAAAGGTAGGGGATTCTTGTTTTGAAACTTACAGTTTCTATCGAAAACTCTTATTAAGTATCATAAAATGCCATATTAAATCACAGCTAAACAACAAAAAACACATTTAAGTTACGCTTGATATTAATTATTAGTGCACGAAAAACTTTATTGTCTCATTAACAGAAGCGTTAATCAATGAAACGCAGTAAAACCCCGGCGCCAATGGTTTAATTGGAAAAATAACTTCTTGTTTTTGTTCTGTTTTATCCAATATTACCTGACCGCTAAGTCCAATCAATCTCAATCTATATATACTTTTAGGCTTTTGGTTTAAAATCACTTGTAGTTGATTTTGATTTTGATACACTTGCCTAATCCTGAGTCTTTCATCCTGTTCAAGAGTTACTCTTCTGGGGTGAGAGTATTGAAAAGCGCCATCAAAATCGGTTTGTTTTAATCGATAAAATGAAACGGGAGATATTGGATTAAAATCTGTAAACTGATAATCTGAGCTGCTTTGTGTCGTTCCCGATCCGGTAACTACTGCTAATTCCTTAAAATCACTACCGTTCTGGCTCCTTTCTATCCAATAAAAAGCATTATTGGTCTCCGAAGCGCTCGTCCAGGACAACAGGACATTCTCTGTTTTAACTTCTGCTTTAAAACTAACAAGCTCCACTGGCAACGGTGTATTACCCTGAACTGTGATATTATCAATCGTAATGTATTCTGATCCAGCTGAATTACGAACTGTTATTCGAATTTCTAGAGTTGATCCACTGAGGCCTGTGATTGTCAAATTAGATGAGCCCCAATCCACATCCGAATTACGACAATCCCCCTGTGTGGCTCCATCATCGCCAAAAAAAGTATGGTTCGCGCATGAATTATAAAGGCCGCACCAGCCTAAATAATTCTGAACAAGTGTCCATCCTGCACCATCAACTTGATATTCAACATCTACATAATCCTGATTAGACACATCATTACAGTCGTCTGCAGACATGTAAAGCCCCTCATGATCTCCAATTTCAGAAATGGTAACACAAAAATCAATCGTAGAAAATCCAACGATATTAATTGATTCCGTCAACAACCATGATTCGTGATCATTGACATCGTGTGCTTGAAATTTATTATTTCTAACGTCCCAGGTGTCTGATGCGCCATCACATGTTGTGCAGCCGCCAGAGGTCCAATCAAATGCTGGATTTACTGTGTTATTATTTGCGCCGATGGTAGTTCCGTCAGTATAAGAAAAATCCTCGCTCCATAATGCCCCCGTACACTGCCCAAATACTAATTGGTGAAACGAAATAAAATTGATCGTGAACGCCAAGAAAGCAGCTTTAAGAAGCATTGAGTTAAAATCTTTATTATAAGTGGTTAAGAGCAATGGCTCCCAAGGGTGTTCACTTAACTTGTTAAGGGTTAAATAATTGACCTCTAAATTAAGGAAATAATGATAGCCGCAAAAGCTTGATAGTTTTAAGTTATCATTAATAAATATTTAATCAGAAACTAAAGTACTAGTCGATCCCTGTGTTTCAAAGTCTCCTTGAGACATATTTTAAACCATTCCGTATAGGCATCATCATTCGCAGCAACATCTTTAAGTAGTGCGTTTAGTTCTATGTATTTTATTTCATGAACTTCCTCTTTATTAAAATGGACGTCTCCATCAAATACTCCAATAAACACATGGTCCAATTCATGTTCGGTTAGTCCATTATCTAGTTCCTTCTTATAAATAAAATCAAAAGCTTTTGTTAAGGGACAATCAAACCCCATTTCTTCTTGAAGCCTTCGATGAGCAGCCTCTATTGTAGTCTCTGCTTTTCTAGGATGACTGCAGCATGTGTTGGTCCATAAACCTCCCGAATGGTACTTATTTAGTGCTCTCCTCTGAAGAATTAGTTCACCTTTTGAATTAAACGTGAATACTGAAAATGCTCGATGGAGCACGCCTTTTTCATGCGCTGCCATTTTTTCCATGAACCCTATTTCATTGTCCAATTCATCCACTAATACCACATAATCCATTTCCTTTTTCATTTAAAGTTCTGCCTCCTTACCTGTACAAATGGTGACTATTTTCAAGTTATCCGCTGTTTCTGCGGGAAGATAGGAATCTTTCCTATTAATTCTTGCATCTATCAGGACAGTTAATAGCGCCTTTTTAATAATAAAAACCAATTCACTAAAAAACAATGAACTTCTTTAATCTATAGGCTAAAGCACGGAAAATGGTTTGGCAGGTTAGGCTCTGTACTTTAGGTTTTGTTATAGCCGGTTTTCTCTTTAGTCTTATCGAAAGCTTCAATCAACCAAGCAAACTAGATTATTATTAGTAAATTTTTACTTCCTAGATCTTATTTACTCTAGAATGGTTCTGTCCCTTTTATCTATTGGGTAGCATTAGATATTTCTCATGCATGTAGATTTCTAACTGAATACCACGTTCATGGTCAACTCGCGAGGTTAATCGGTAGTGCTCGCGCCATAAGTAGAGTTGGATAATTTCTTTTTTACACCCTTCAATACCACGATACGCGATTTCTCTAGTGAATCTGCTGAATAACCTATCTCCTTCCTTGATCCCAAATACCCAAGCAAAATAATGTTTTATGTCCTCATCATACTTGTTTACATCAAACTTGCCTATTTTAGTAGGTTTCATGTAAGGGGGAATTTCAGATCCCTCATCACCAAAAGTGGCTGTCTGCAGCCAGATCGTAAGGAGTTTAGCTTCCAGAACTTGAACTTCACTCTTTTCTTTATTGGCCATCAGTTTTCTCAGCAGGCGAGCATTTTTTGCTGGGGTGTTTTTGCGTATTTCTATTTTACTTTCCCTTAGTGCCAGACCAGGAATTGAATCAACTGATTGTCCATATGAAAAATATGGTGCCACCGTAGCTAATAATATTAGGATAAATATTATTTTTAATTGGCTATAACTATAGGCTAAAAAAGTAGAGGTTCCGGTCACTTTTGTTATTAGAGGTTTCATCTTGTAAGATGAACAAAGCTTGATCGCGTACCGGTTTCATTTTCAACAACGCAATAATAGGTGCCGTCTGGAACCAATTCTCCTGATAGATTACGACCATCCCATATAGGATCTGGCAGCTCACTAATAAAAAGCACTTGCCCCCACCTGTTATAGATTGTTGTATTCTTGATTATACAATTTCCGGTAAGGTCAACGATTACAAAAAAATCATTCTTACCGTCGCCATTTGGTGTGAAAACATTTGGGATTTCCAAATCGCAGGAATCACAATTTTCTACGATAATGGCCACAACATCAGATGATGAACATCCTGTTAATTGATCCGTAACAGTTAATGTGTAATCACTAGAGGCGGTAATATTTGCAACGGGGTTTGCTATTGTTGCATCTGACAATCCCGAAACAGGAGTCCACGAATAGATCTGGAACCCGATAGGACCAGCTCCCAAATGGACAGTATCACCTTCGCAAATTGCGGTGTCCGAACGTACCGTAATCAGTGGGGGCGGAAAAACATTAATTGTTTGCGTCGATGTATCCGTTCCGCAACCGTCATTTAGAATAAGGCTAACTGCGTAACTACCTGAAGCTCCATAGGCAATCATTGGTGGAGTATCTCCAGTAAAAGACGCAGGAGTTCCACCTGGAAACAGCCACTCATGAGTATGCGGCGCGCCATTAATTAAAGAGTTTTGACTTATGAAAATACTATCGTTGACACACGCATAAGAAACCGAATCAATAACCGCATGGGATGTGCAACATCC
>JABJPZ010000245.1 GCA_018663635.1 Crocinitomicaceae bacterium | reverse complement strand
AGACGCAGGAGTTCCACCTGGAAACAGCCACTCATGAGTATGCGGCGCGCCATTAATTAAAGAGTTTTGACTTATGAAAATACTATCGTTGACACACGCATAAGAAACCGAATCAATAACCGCATGGGATGTGCAACATCCGGTGTTTACTATAATTGTAAATGTAGTCGATGCTGTGAAGCCTAATGCATCGGTAACTAAAACGGTATAGGTTGTCGTACTTGGAGGGCTGATTGATGTTGAAAGTGCATTCGTATTCTGAACCCCAATTGTACTCGACCAGGTTATCACATATGGAGGTGTGCCACAACCCGGATTAAACAAAACCTGAAGACTATCAAACTCACAAATTGTGGTGTCAGGTATTGCTGAAATATTGAACCCTGTAGTCACGATTACTGATTGTGTGATTGAATCTATGCAGCCAATGTCGTTAATCACGAAAAGCTGAACATGGTAGGTGCCTGGACTAGAATATAAATGGTGAGGATTTTGGATTCCTCCAGCCATATTTCCATCTCCAAACTCCCAAATCCAATCGATAATTGTTCCGCTGGTGTCATTAGAAAGATCAGTGAAGAACACTGAGTCTGTTATACAACCGGAAACAGAATTGAAATCTACCAGTATTCCGCACGGTGTCGTTGAAAACGAAGTGCAACTGCACTCCGTTGAATCAACCAGATTTGCAATTTGCTCAACCGTAGTCGGAGTAGTTTTAGTGTAAGACGCGATTGATTCAAGTAGCGGGTACGTGCTTTGAATTAAGGTTATTGAATTGGTATCTATTGTCACCGGAATTGTACTACAGCTAAATTGCTGGAGCGTATCAGAACGCAATAGGAGGGGATTGAATAGACTAGAAGTAGTAAAGCTATTGGTGTATCCGATAATCGCAATGTTATCCGAAGAATTAATTACAATTTGCTTTCCTGCAGCACCACTGGTTTCATCTCCGGGGCCATCCACTAGGTCTGTAGAAAGTAGCGTTCCATTGGAGTCCAGTAGTAAAATTAAAAGTCCGTCTTCCGCCGTATAGCTCGTAGTTCTGGTTGAAGCCACTAGTCTTCCATCGCTCAATTCTGCCAAGCCACAACTGATTTCTGCCCCAGTTCCTCCATAGGTTTTTGTCCAAAAAATGTTACCCCCAAAATCAACTTTGGTTAAAATCACATCTTGCCCTCCAAAGCTTGAAGTTGTACTGTAACCTAGAGCTAGATAACCATCGGAAACTTCAATAACGTCAAAATAAGCTTCATCGCCAGCGGCATTGTAAAGATTGGCCCAGATAATATCACCATTAGGATCGAACTTCACTATCCAGCCTTCGTAGTTAGAAATAGCATTTCTTCGATAGCCAGTTGCCAGGTAATTCCCATCACTTGTACGAATAATATCATGAAGGAAGTCATTTCCTGTTGGTGTACCAAATACTTTTCTCCAACTTACATTCCCGGCGTCATCAACGTGAAAGACACAAATCTCATTCCCCCCAACAGACGGACTCCCTGTAACCCCGGCCATGGTATATCCATCAACTACACCCGCAACAATTCCTCTTGGATAATCGAAGCTAGTCTGTCCATAATGATACGAGTAAATTAAAGTGCCTGCAAGATCGATTTTCAACAAATAGTAATCCCAAATGCCCCCGCCAAATGAAGTACGCCCCGTAACAACAATGCTTCCGTCATCGTCTTGAATCACACCGACGCCAACATCCTCTCCAGGGCTACCGAATGATTTTGACCAGATAATATTGCCACATGGATCTAAGCGCTCAATCAATAAATCTTCAGCCCCCGAACTAAATGAAGTCGTTAACCCAACAATTACATAGCCACCATCTGAAAGCAATGTAATGCCGTGAACCTCTTCTTCCATAGGCGCATCGTAGAACTTCGTAAAGCAAGATTTTTCACATGCTCCAGCCGCTATTACCTCGACAAAAGCCGAGCCAGATCCAGTTCCTGTACACAAGGCCGAGCTAAATGCTACAATTGAATACGTCGCGCTGGAATCTGGTGAAACTGGATGAAAATAGGGATTGGAAGTGATTCCGGTTAGGTTGTAGGTAGTGATTCCTTCGGTATAAGATACATCCCAAGGGGCAGCTCCAGTAAAGTCGAATCGAATAAAGGAAGAATACCCGTACAACATGGTTCCGCCCCCTCCAATTGTTGCGGTTGGGGTGTCCACCGTAATGTAGCCTGGCATCAACAAAGTATCAGCGCCATCCGAATTGGAAGCAATTAGCTGAACGTCATATGTTCCAGCCGCACTGTACGTTATAATGGGGTTTTGGATGGTAGAGCTAGTTGGACTTCCTCCCGGAAAGTCCCATATCCATCCCGTAGGACTGTTAGAACTCAAATCAGTAAAGTTAACCGTTGATCCGATACAAACATCTTGATAATCAGAGATGAAGGCTGCAGAAATGGGTTTGATACACTCGATCGCGTGAAGGGCATTGATTCTTCCCGACCCTAACATTCCGGAGAGCCCGGGGTTAACTGCATCAATTGGGTCGCAAGTTGATTCCAAACAGGCTTCAATTTCGTCTACCGTTTGCAGCGTGTCCTTAGATAACATCAATGAGATTAAACCAGAAACTAATGGGCAGGCCATGGAAGTCCCATTTTTTGTTCCGTAGTTACTAACGCCATCTCCAAGACAACTGTATATGTTACTGCCTGGCGCCATAACGTCGATGGTACTTCCATAGTTCGAAAAGCCGGAAATAACATCACCAGTCGTGGTAGAGCCTACGCTGATAACGTGATTGTAAGAAGCCGGATACATCGGCAAGCTAGTGCTTGAATTCCCTGCAGCGGCAACACAAACAATATTGCTAGCATAAGCAGCGTCAAAAATGGTTTGATAGGTAATTGAGTACATCCCGCCTCCCCATGACATATTAATGATGTGGGCGCCTGAAGCAATGGCATAGTTTACTCCTAAATAAGCATTGGCTAAAGAAGAACATGCCCCAGTGCCTATTTTAACCGCCATTATTTGGCTATTGAAACCAATTGATGCTATACCCAATGAATTGTCTGTTACCGCTGCAGCTATTCCTGCGCAATGTGACCCATGTGAAAAACACGCAGAGGAAGCGGTGGCTGGTGGATTTGGATCGTTGTCCCCGTCTGCTGCATCCCAGCCATTTACATCATCTATATATCCATTGGCGTCGTCATCTATTCCATTACCCGGAATTTCACCGGGATTAGTCCAAATGTTAGCGCTTAGGTCCTCGTGGGAAAGTAAAATCGCATCGTCCACCATGGCAATGATTCGATTATTACCGATTGTTTCGTCCCACGCCTGTTCTGCAAATATTTGTGTGAGGTTCCATTGAGAAGTGTGCAAATCATTAGGCGTATAAAAGGCTTGATAATCGGGAACTCGTTCAACATATTCTACCAAATCATTCGCCTCCAAAGTTTGATAAACATTTCCCCATTCACCCGAGTATTCTACAACAAACACTCTATCAAGCCCATTATAACCGATCGTTATAGGATCAGTTAATTCTGCGTCTAGCACTTTTAATTCCGCTTCAATTTGTGTATAATCAGACTTAGAGATCAGCTTTACAAATAGCTGGCCATCAACGAATTGGGCTTGTATAACAAAAGAGATGCAACAGAAAAAGGCGACTAATGTGGTTTTCAATGTCATTTAATTGACCGTTAATATACGCCATTTGGATATTTAAAACTCATAATGAAATTTAAAGATTAGACTTGTGGACGAATACAAAAACTTATTCTGAAATCTACGCCTGTAAAGTTGGATAACGAATCTACAATTTATTTAAAAACTCTGTTTCCTCTGCAGTACACAGGCTAGTAGATTTTAAATAATCGATAATTTTAGTGACAAGAAAAGGCTCTTTCTTATTTTTCTCTGCCGACAACAAGCCCCGTATAACAACCTGCTTATCTTCTTTAATCTCTCCACTATATCCGAGAAAAAAAGGTGCATTCATTTGAATCGTCAATCTTAGAAATCGAGGCTCTATGTCACTTGGGTGCTTGGATATTATCTTGTCGAGTGATTTTCTGCCCGTATTAAAGTACTTTAATTTATTGCTCACGCCGGATATTTCCTCAGCGTACATAGTGCACGCAGCGCTTTTGTAGGCTAGAATCAAATAGCTGGAATCTTCAATGTTTTGCAGTTCATTAATCCAGTCCGCAATCTTTTTATCTTTTTCACAAACTTTAAAAAATCCCCGTCGGACTTCACTAATAGAAAATAATCCCAAGGAAAAGCAAATAAACAAAGCACCTACCAGCGTCGACTTTAAAAACATCAAATCAAATTTAAACAGTGCTTAATATAAGAGCCCAGAAAAAGAACTAGTTTTCGCTCATTGGGTATTCGAATTCTTTTTTCTAAAACACAATTTGCAGGTGTTTTCTTAATCTTTTTCAATAATCGGGCATAATACACATATGCGACATAGACCCCGAATCGTGAAGACTTAGGAAGCTGTTTAATCCCCATATAGCCCTCATGAAAATCTGATTCAATTTCTTTTTCAATTCTATCTTTTGTTTGTTCAGAAAAACGATTGACATTTATATTTGGAAAATATACACGGCCCAATCCATTAAAGTCTGCGTTTAAATCTCGAAGAAAATTAATCTTTTGGAAAGCTGCTCCTAATTTCATTGCGCTTGGTTTGAGGCTTTCGTACTTTTGATTATCTCCATTAACAAATACTTTTAGGCACATTAGACCAACTACTTCAGCTGATCCCAATATGTACTTTTCATAACTCTCTTGGTCGTGACCTTTCTGTGAAATGTCCATCGCCATAGAATCTAAAAATGTTTCAATTAAATCGAATGGAATGCCGTATTTATTAACTGTTAATTGAAAGCTGTTTAATATCGGGTTCAGGCTTATTCCATCTTCAATAGCTATAAATGCATCTTTTCTGAATCTTGTTAAAAGGTCTTCCCTTTTAAAATCATGAAAGGAATCTACGATTTCATCAGCAAATCGGACAAAGCCGTATATAGCATATATAGAGTTTCTTAATTCTTTATCCAGAAATCGAATGCCCAACGAGAAGGACGTACTGTATGCGTTGGTCACGATTTTGCTAGACTTTTTTGAAATGTCATCAAAAATAGCTTTCATATTACGTAATCTTTTGTTATTTCAGCTGCGACAACTTGACCCGAAATTATTGCTGGAGGTACTCCAGGGCCTGGGACAGTTAATTGGCCAGTAAAATAAATGTTCTTAACTTTTTTACTTTTAATCGAAGGTTTCAAAATTGCCGTTTGCTTAAGGGTATTTGCCAAACCATAGGCATTGCCCTTGAAAGCATTATAATCCTCAACAAAATTACTGTAGGCATAACTTCTTTTGTAAATGATGTTTTCTTTAATCTTTTGGTTTGTAAGGTTTTCAAATCTGGCTACTGCTATATTGAAATATTTCTCTCGCAACTCTTCATTATCATTGCTTAACCCGGGAGCAACAGGAATCAAAATGAACATGTTTTCCATACCTTCTGGAGCGACTGAAGGGTCGGTTATTGACGGCACAGAAACGTAAAAAAGTGGACTTGACGGCCACTGCGGTTCGTCGTAAATTTCTTGGGCGTGCTGGTTAAAGTCTTCGTCGAAAAACAGGTTGTGATGTTGTACGTTTTTTAATTTTTTATTCAATCCGCAATAAAAAATAATGCATGACGGAGCGAGAACTCTTTTATCCCAATATTTTTTAGAATATGTTCTGTACTCCGGAGTAATTAATTTTTGCTCTACATGATGATAGTCTGCTCCACCTATTACAATGTCTGCTTCCACTTCGCGACTGTTGGTAACTATTTTAGTAGCAAAGCCATCTACTACTTCTATGGACTGAACCGACTCATTTAGACTAATAACCACTCCTTTCTCTTCGGCCAGAGACTTCATCGCATCAACTATTTTATGCATT
>JABJPZ010000244.1 GCA_018663635.1 Crocinitomicaceae bacterium | reverse complement strand
TAAAGTCAATGTTTCGTCGGTGCAGCCAACCTTTTGTGTGACTACCAGGTTTAATAGCAAAACAGCCCGGAAATATAATTGGCTTACCCATTGCCGTCGTGTTCCCTCCAATTTGGATATCGTTGCTATCCCGAACATAATAATCACCATGAGGGTTTTTTAAAAACTGGACATACAATCCCTTTTTTTCATCTATAGACCTTGGAGATAAGATATTCCCTGTATTTTGAATTTCACTTAATATCTCTTTAAGATCTATCGTTTTTTCCTGTAATGGCATAGTCTAGTTTATTGAGTTTCTTTCATTCACATATTTACAATAGTTACACTCCTCATTAGCGGCAGGAGATTCTTCTAACGCAAGAGTAGATACCACTTGATCAAGAGTCGATTCTATCCATTCGGTGCTTCCGTCGTAAGCAATCAACTCAGAGTGAAACTTGATCTCCTCATTGAATACAGCTCTCGATCGATCGCCGGTACAATAAAGAAAGTATGCTCGGTCCGATACCTCCAATCCATTCTTTCGCAACAAGAACTGATAGAACTCCGCCTGACGTTTGTATCCACTCATCCAATCCGGATCCATGTTCAATACAGGTTGAAGCTTGCCTGTAGCTTTGTAATCCACCACATAATAAAGGCCCTGTGAGTCGATCCACAGGTCATCTATCGCTCCAAACCATGTGATTTCTCGATGTTCATCTACAAATTCCACACCCGATCGATTGGTCCGCCATCTGTTGATCTGCTCGTGTTGTGCCGGCCTGAGATCGGTACCAAATGTAAGCTGGGCCGGATGCTGTGTACCTGCGGCACGATGCGTATCAAATTCCTTTTTCAATAAGGCGTCAACGGTATTATTCAGGCTGAACGGATAACCTGGAGGGCGTTTTAGGCCTTTCACATATTGCAGATGAAAACATCTAGGGCATTCAGAATATTTATCTACTCCTGTTCTACTTATTCGCATATCTGAATCGTTAAGTTATCGTTTTTATTTTGGATTAAATAGTATAGCCTCCCCTTTTGGGGAGGCATAAGATTTTTAGACTACAACCAATTTATATTGGTATTCTGATGATTTCGAAACATTAAAAATGAAGAAAGTTTTGGCTTTCAATGTTTTAATTTTTAAGTGACCTACAGTAGAAGCCATTTTTTTGTTTGAATAGTCATTTTCAAATAGAATTTGTTTGAGGCTGTAATACTTGTTTTTTCGTGTCATGTTGTGTGTTTTTATCTAAATGTACAGATATCGAATGCACGTTTTATGCATGAGTAGAAATCTGAGATCAGTTCCACCATTCATCATCCAGATCTACAAAATCACCAAACATACTCCCGTAGTCTAATTTTAATTTCTTTGGTGCGTATTGAATGATTTGTTCTTTATGTTCCTTCGAAAAATAATTTCCTCCTAGGTAGAGCTCCTCTAGATTGGGCAACTGCAATAACTTCAAGGGAATACTAAATAGACCACAATCCGAAAGATCTAGAACGCGAAGGTTTGTCAGCTGAATAATCTCATCCGGTATATGAGACACTAGCGTGCCTGACATTGATAAATATGCAAGATTTAGCAGTCCAAAAATATCTTTTGGTAAACTAGTCAGTTTCATATTGTTTAAATCTAAATGCTCCAGCCGTGCACATTTCGATAAGTCCGTATCAATACATTTTATATCGTTCCAAGACAGGTCTAAATAATTCAATTGACAATAATCCTGAAATTGAACATTGAATTCATTTAAATCACAACAATGAAGAGAAAGCTTTTCTAAATTCATCATGTGAGAAAATGCAGCATTTGGAATAGTACCAATTTCATTATTAGATAAATAGAGTCCTTCCAAAAAATTCAGCTTATTAAAAGCTGCAGGCCACCCAAAAAGACGATTATTCTGAAAAGATATGTTTCTTAGAAATGATAGGTTATCTAACCAACTTGGCACCTCACTAATTGCATTATTGTCCATATCAATTGCCTCTAACAACGCAATGTTTTGTAATCCTTTCGGAATAGAAGTAAGTTGGCCCAAGCCTTCATTTGCAAGTACTTGCGTTAGTTTGAGAAGCTCGTTTTTATCGCACAGCCGATCTATGCCACTAACTTCCTTGAATTTTCTTCCGCGCAAAATTGCAATAACCGGTCTGTAGGAAGATCTAGCATCGTGTATTTGACCTAAGGAGCGGATAACGGTGTAGTCCGCTCTCATTCTTTTTTTGGAATAATTGAAATGGCTCATATGTATTGTTTCCATAAAGAAAC
>JABJPZ010000243.1 GCA_018663635.1 Crocinitomicaceae bacterium | reverse complement strand
GTAAAGATCCGTTTTGGATAAAAACTCTATGGACTCTATTCCGACACCTATAAAAGGGTCAATGGGACCATTTGGTTTAACAATGTGTGCGAAGTTGTAATTAATTACAAATCCTCCCGCGGTTATGTCTGATTGGAAATTAAGGTTTCTAGACAGCGATCGTTCATTTGCGCCAATGGTACCCATCATACCATAAAACTTAATGTCTAAATAATCAGTGAGTGGGTTTGAAATGGTTAAATCATAACCTAATTTACTAACTGTGGGATGGTAGCCTTCATGATTAGATGCAACGTCACCATAAAATGTGAACATTCCAATCCCCAAGCCAACCCTGGGTTTAAATTGAATCTTTAAGGTTTCTGATTCTTCAGATTCTTCAATTTCTTGAGCTTGCGTGACTGTTGTAACTGCAAGCAGTAAAAGCAATAAGGTCCGTTCAATCCACTTCATTCCGTGCGATAAATGGTTAATTTACGAGAAAATCAATCAATGGTTACCAAATTGTATTTATTTAATCCAATCTTGGTTAGCAACCATTAGCGCCTCTTGTATTGAAATTCTTTCTCCAGCGTTGTATGCAGTAACAAATGGCCCTGGTAAATCATATGGAGACAGTTTTTGTCTTTTATCTCTCGCCGATTTGTATTTGTCAAATCCACCTACGGTATATTTTACCCAGCCTTCATGAGATTCTAAGGCAATGTTTTCATTAATACCATATCGTTTATTGATATAGGATTCAGTAACATTTTTGTGCGAAGCAACAATCTGAACCTTAAATGAGATACTCGTAGTGATTGCAGAACTATTGTCTACCGTGTTGTTGTCTACCGTAGTATTGTCTACTGTGGTGTTATCTACCGCTGCAACATCTTGGGAAGTAGTATCAACCTTATCCATATTGGCAAGATCACCAGTTTCGTATATGAACGAGGTTAAAGCGACATCTTTTGAAGTCGGGACATCGTCAATTACCATGAACTCTGCCGAAAAGGTTCCACTTATTGCATAAGTTCCTCTTTCTGTTTGTTCATTTGGTAGCAATTTGTAGCTCACTACAATTGGGGAATCACCAGAGACACTAGACCATAAAAATTTAGCGATTTCATTTTTGAAACTAAAAACTGCTCCAGCTGCATCAATACTCTCAGCAACAAATCCAATAGGGAGTGATTCTTTTAGTCGAGCGAATCCCTCTCCATCTTCCTTGTTAATAGTAACTTGAACGATAAAATAGTCATCTTCTTTTTCAATTGTTCTTAAGGTACTAACCTCTAATGGTTTCTCTTCTGGTGGAGGATTAGCCGAGTCTACCACTACGACGTCATTTGATTCTGATGTATCAGCAACATCAGATGATTTTATTTCAATAACTGCAGCAGGAATTTCGATTTTGCGTCTTTCTTCCCCATCAACGAAGCTAAAGGTTCCTGAAATTGTTTGAGCACCAACAAAATCTGCCGAAGCCGATAATTTATATTTTAAGGTGATGAGATCATCTCCTGGGATTGAATACCATATAAAAAGAGCGGCATTATCTTTAAATGTAAATGACGCTCCAGCACTTTCCATTTCAGAAGCAGTTAAATTCTCTGCGTTAGTAAAGTCCAGTTTTAATCGCGCTGGACCGGTAAGATTTGCTTTACTAATCACTACTTCAACTATGATTTCTTGGCCAGCTTGAATTTCCACTGGAACTTTGTGATCAACATTAACAGTCTCCATATAAAGAAATGGAAAAAGAATGAATCCGATTACATTGATAAGAAGAAAGGCCGATTTCAGCATAAATGATAAGATTTGATTATTAACAATTCTCGTTATAACAAATCTATTTTATAGAACGCGTAGTATTAAGGCGCATGCTTTTGTTTACAAACACGATTTTGTTGAAAATGCCTCGAAAATAAGGATGCCTATCTATAGATAGAAGGTGAGTTTTAAGGGTTTATTGGCCTATTGCTCGAAAAAATAATTAATTAAGGCATGAATGCTTTGAACGCTAAAATCATTTGTGCCTTCAAAAAAACCATCAATAGCTAATGAGATTTCTTGCGCTGAAATAAAACCATTTTTATCTGCATCAGCTTCAATAAGATTCTCGGGTATGCCAACTCTATTTTTTTTGTCGTTTTCAAATCTTTCTTGGATTTTAGACTCCATTTGATTTAATTCTTCGATGGATGAGGCGTCTGAAAAAACTTCGATTCTTTCTTCTACAATTGAATCTTGGTAATCGACAAACCTGTTTGAAATCATTTCGTCTGAAAGGGTAACACCGAATTCGTCTACTATCGCACCCACTTCAGATGCTGCTTCTTTATCTATATAATCAGGTACACCATCTTTATCACCGTCATTCGGACATCCATTACTGTTAACCTGAACATTTTTAGGAGTTCCCTGACAGTAATCATTGATGTCTTTAATCCCGTCACCGTCAGAATCTGAGTTGTTTAAAGCCTTCATATCCACATCCTTATAAGATATTTCATTGGGGTCTTTTCTTTTAAAAGTATAGCTTAACGCAAAACCAGTGTAAAGAAACCGGTCATTATTGGAGTTCTCAGATACATTATCTATCCAATCTGTTTGTGAAAGATGATAGGTCGCATATATGCGGGCTTGAACATTAGGGTTAAACTTCCATTTCAAACCAAATGTTAGCGGTATTGTCGTTGCAATCGTTCCGTAATTAGCAATTGAGTCACTTAATCTGGTTTCATAATTGTAATCCCTAAATATCCGATTAGCATCAGTCGCGTTGGCATCATTTTCGTCTAAGTCTCTTATGCTTCCATCTTGCCAATAGTAGTAGGTATTGTTTTTTCCATCCTTTAGATCTCCAAATGAATCGAATTTGGTAAATCCAACACCGACTCCGATAAAAGGTGCAAACGGAGATTTTCGTTTAATAATAAAATCATTGTCAAGATTGAAAATAGCATTGGCAGACAACGAAAAAATAGTAGACTCAAAATTTCTATTGTAGTTTACATCTCTCGAGATTTCATTGTATGCCAGTTTGCCAAAAAGGCTATTTAATTGAAGACCTAAAAACGAACCGAACCTGCGTTCAATATTTATTCCAAAACCAGTTTTGATATTAGTATACTTTGAAAGGTCTGCTTCTTTTGAAAGATCACCAAAAAAAGTAGCAACTCCAGCATTCACACCAACTGAAAGTAAATCAGAACTCCCTGAGTAATCTTCGTCATTATATTGCGCAATGCCTTCAAATTGAGAGCAAAGAAGTAGTATCCAAATTAGGTGCTTGAGATATGTAGCCATTTGTGTTTAGTTGTGGTAGTTGTAAATTATATGTTATGGCGAGTTTAATAATTAAGGCAAGATAATAATTCAATTCTAAATGATTGGTGGGTATAATTAGAAATTTGGCTTGTGCATAAATTTCTTGTAAAATTTGTTTATTTCTGCTACTGCTTCGGTCGGTGTATCAACTACCTGAATGAGGTCCAGGTCTTTTTTACTAATGTTTGCTTCTTTTGCAAGCATTACTTGTTTTATCCATGACAGCAGTCCATCCCAATATTCATGACTCATTAAAATAATCGGAAATTTGCCAATTTTCTTAGTCTGTATCAATGTAATTGCTTCAAATAGTTCATCCAGTGTTCCAAACCCGCCGGGCAGTACTACGAATCCCTGAGCATACTTTACAAACATTACTTTTCTAGGAAAGAAATATTGAAAGTTAAGTAGTTTGTCATTGTCAATGTATGGATTTGCTTCTTGTTCAAAAGGCAAATCAATGTTTAAACCAACAGAAACTCCACCGCCACGCTGAGCTCCTTTGTTTCCAGCTTCCATTACGCCTGGGCCCCCACCTGTAATAACGCCATAACCATTTTGCGTAAGTTGAAAAGCAAGTTCTTCAGCGGTTTTATAATAAGGATTGCTTGGCTTTGTTCTGGCGGAGCCAAAAATAGACACACAAGGGCCAATTTTTGAAAGTCGTTCATATCCTTCAACAAATTCGGACATGATTTTAAAAACCGCCCAACTATCATTTGTTTTTATTTCATTCCAATCTTTGTGTTTGAAATTGGAATTTTTCGAATCGTTATCAATCGGTTTCTTTGCCATTTAAATGTTTTTTAAAGTTTTTTAACGGGTGAGTAGCTCAGGCTTTAGGTATTGTGCTGTATAACTCTTTTCGGAAAGCACTAATTCTTCCGGTGTTCCCGAAGCTATAATTTCTCCACCATTTCTTCCTCCTCCTAGACCCAAATCTATAATAAAATCAGACATTTTTATAATATCCATATTGTGCTCAATAATAACAACCGTATTGCCATTGTCTACTAACTGATTTAAAACATTTAGTAGTTGCTTGATATCTTCAAAATGTAATCCTGTCGTTGGCTCGTCTAATATGTATAGGGTATTTCCCGTTTCTTTTTTTGCCAATTCAGTAGCTAACTTCACACGTTGTGCTTCTCCACCAGATAAAGTTGTACTTGGCTGGCCAAGTTGAACGTATCCTAAACCTACCGATTTCAGGGTCTTTAATTTTTGATTAATGTATGGAATGTGTTCAAAAAAAGTTGTAGCCTTTTCAATGGTCATGTTAAGTACATCATTAATCGATTGACCCTTGTACCTGACTTCCAATGTTTCCCTGTTGTACCTTTTTCCATGGCAAGTTTCACAGTGCACAAATACGTCAGGAAGAAAATTCATCTCAATGGTTCTTAAACCAGCTCCTTTGCATGTTTCGCAGCGTCCACCTTTAACATTGAATGAAAATCGTCCAGGTTTGTAACCTCGTATTTTTGCTTCAGGAAGTGATGTGAATAAATCTCTGATGTCTGTAAAAACACTGGTGTATGTTGCTGGATTGGATCGAGGAGTTCTACCAATAGGACTTTGGTCGATTTCAATGACTTTGTCAATGTGTTCAATTCCTTTGATGGAGTTGTAAGGCATTGGCGGTTTGATGCTTTTGAAAAAATGTCTACTTAGTATAGGGTGCAATGTCTGATTAATTAAGGTCGACTTTCCAGACCCCGATACGCCAGTAATACAAACCAGCTTTTGTAAAGGAATTTCTAAATTAACATCTCGTAAATTATTCCCGTTTGCACCAGATAACAGTAGTGATTCACCGGATCCAGTTCTTCGCTTTTTCGGAAGTTCTATGCGCAACTTGTTGTTTAAATATTTTGCAGTTATAGAAGCGGATTTAGCTAAGCTTTTGTAAGGCGCAGAAGTAATTATTTCTCCACCGTTTACACCGGCTCCTGGACCAATATCAATGATCCAATCTGCACTTTCCATAATTTCTTTATCGTGTTCTACAACAATTACGGAATTGCCCCCTTTTTTAAGTTTGATTAAGGAGTCAATAAGCCTTCTGTTATCTCTTTGGTGTAACCCAATGCTTGGTTCGTCCAGGATGTATAACACACCTGTTAATTCTGATCCAATTTGGGTAGCTAAACGGATTCGTTGAGCTTCTCCTCCCGACAAACTTCTTGAGGACCTGTTCAAGGACAAATAATCTAAGCCAACATCTAGCAGAAAATTTAAACGTGTTTTTAATTCTTTAATGATGCCCTCTCCAATAAGGGCATTTTTTTCGTTCAGGTGTTTTTCGATATCATTGAGCCAATCTTGCAAATTTGACAAGTCCATAGACGCCAAATCTGAAATGTTTTTATCGCCTATTTTAAAGTACAGGCTTTCTTTCTTCAATCTAGAAGAGTGGCATTCTGGGCAATCAATTTTATTCATGAATGATTCAGCCCATTTTTTACTCGACCTGGATTCATTTTTAGCTGATCTTCGAACTAAATAATTAACCAAACCTTCATAAGAGCTGGCAACTTCATTAATCCCATTATTACCTATTATTTTGAGGTACTCATTGGAACCATAAAGTAGTTTATTTATTAACTCATCCTCGAAAGATGCGAACTCCGTAGATGAGGTATATCCATGGCTAATAATTAAGGCTTCAATTTGCTTTTTTATCCATGTATGACCTGTTCTACCTAATGGTGCGAAGGCACCACTTTTCATGGATTTTTTAAAATCAGGTATTATTTTTTTGATATCAATTTCTGACACTTTACCTAACCCACTGCAATTATTACATGCACCATAAGGAGAATTGAATGAAAATAAATTGGGTTCAGGTTCACGATAAGAAATGCCTGATTTTGGGCACATTAGAAATTTGCTGAAATGCCTGGATTCATTAGTCTCATGATCAACAATTAGCAACATTCCCTTACCAATTTTAAGGGCTTGCTCGACACTTTCTCTGAGCCTTTTTATACTTTCTTTGTTCGCTTTAATTCGATCTATTACAAGTTCTATGTCATGTATCTTGTATCGATCCAACCTCATTTCTGGTTTAATGTCTATTATTTCTCCATCTACCCGTGCTCTTAAGAAACCTTGTTTTCGATAGGTTTCAAATAATTCTCTGTAATGACCTTTCCTTCCTGAAACTAGTGGCGCAAGAACAATTATCTTTTTGTTTTCAAGGTCTCTAAGAATAAGATTGACAATTTGTTTTTGCGAATACCGAATCATTGGTTTCCCCGTTTCGTAAGAGTAAGCTGTCGCTACTCTAGAATAAAGCAATCTTAAAAAATCGTATAACTCTGTGATTGTTCCAACGGTCGACCTGGGATTTTTACTTACTGTTTTTTGTTCTATTGCGATTACAGGACTTAAGCCAGTGATTTTATCAACTTCAGGTCGTTCCAATCCTCCTAAAAACTGTCTTATGTAAGAAGAAAACGTTTCGAGATAACGACGTTGCCCTTCAGCATAAATCGTGTCGAAGGCGAGCGAGGACTTACCGCTTCCGCTAAGGCCTGTGATTACTACAAGTTTGTTTCTGGGTATTACAACATCAATATTTTTAAGATTATGCGCCCTCGCACCAAAAACTTCTATTTTATCCTCAGTTGTAACTTCCTCAGTCATGCTTGAAATCTTGATTTTCCTCATTCAATAGCCCATTGTTTTTAGGTAATATTACTTCGTAATTTTTAGCTTCAGTAATGGGTAGACTACTGCCTAAAATCCAGGGGTTAAGAACTTTTAATATGCGATAAGTGGTGTTATTTTTCAGAGCAAAATCGTACAAATCTGGAACACTTTTGCTAATCATTTTTTTCTTAACTAGATAGGGTCTGTAAACGTCTTTATCTCTCAACTTAAAGCCGTAGAATTCAGATTCAGATAGAATGTATTTGGCGGCAATTATTCTCATAACGTATCTGGAAGTTTCGCTATTAAGGTGTAGGTCATAATAGCTGGCAACTTTCTGGTCTCTTAGTCGATTGTTTAATCCGGTTTTTCCCATATTGTAGGAAGCTGCAGCCAAGGTCCAAGATTTGAATTGAATTTTTGCTTTTTTTAAATACTCGCAGGCAGCTTTAGTTGCTTTTTCAAGATGGAAACGTTCATCGATAAACTCATTGACTTCTAATTGGTAATCAATGGCAGTCTTTTTCATGAATTGCCAAAAACCTGCAGCACCAGAAGGGGAAGTCACGTTAGCTAACCCACTTTCTATTAAGCATAAATACTTGAAGTCATCCGGCACACCTTCTTCCTGCAGAATACGTTCAATAATAGGGAACCACCGATAGGATCGTTTATGAAACAAGAATGTTTGTGAATGCCAATAAGTGTTAATATGAAACTCTCTGTCCAAGCGCTCTTTAATATCTAGATTGGAGATAGGTATGGTCTCTCCGGCAAAGGTCATTGATGCGGGCATCTGGATGGCGTAAACCTGGTATTGATTTCGAACAAATTCTCGATAATTTATTGTCGTATCATTATTAATCGTTGCATTGCCCTTAGTCTGAGAATGCTCATCAATCACATCCTGTGTTGTACTAAGAAGAATAATAAAAACAGCACAAAGACCGAATATGCTAATTAAAATAAATAACCTTCTGCTAAGCGTCATGAATTGAATTTTTTGTGACCTTGGTCACAACAAAAAGTGTAAGGAAAACAAGAAGACAATATCCCAAATACAGAATGGTATGGTAGAAGTACCAAATTTCTATGAACTTAACTGCTGCGACGATTAAAAGTAATGAGACCAAAGAGATTCCAATGAAAACAAATCCGACTTGACTGTCTGACAAACCGAGATAAGACATATGATGGGTAGTGTGGTCTTTACCGCCGATAAAAGGTGATTTCTTTTTTAGAAGTCTATTGATAACTACCACAGTAGTATCGCTAACAGGAATAATAAAAGTAGCCAAAACCAAACAAATTTGTTGAGCAGAATATGTTTCAATTAATGGATTCGCAGTTTGATGATTCCACAAGTATCTGATACTTATTGCAGCAAGGAAAATGCCTAGGAACTGACTCCCGGTATCACCCATAAACATTTTGGATGGATTCCAATTATGAAAAATGAAACCGATTAAACTTCCAAGAACACCGAGCATGAGCATGAAGTTGTGGTCAGTGAATCCTTCGTTAAGCATCAAAATAACAATACACGTGACAATGATAAAAATAGAAACAATGCTTGTAATAGAGTCCATATTATCAAGCATATTTATAGAGTTCATCATCCCAATTACCCACAATATTGTGAACAGGTAATTCAGCCATTCTGCATCAAACATCTGAATGTAATTTCCAGATAAGATTAGAATGCATCCGCACATCGTTTGTGTGAAAAACTTAAGTAATGGTTTGGTATTGTACGCATCATCAGCTAAGCCCATAATGAATGCCAGTGCAGTAGCCCCTATTAAACCCAGTGCTGAGCTATTTTTAAAAATATTTTCTTGGTCAAAAAATATTCCGTAGCATGTCGCAGCAATCAAGAACCCCAAATAGAAAGAAATTCCACCAAGAGCTGGTTTTACTACGTTACTCCATCTAATTGTAGTTTGATCTTGATCACGAATTCCAAGGTTCGTCGCGAACTTTAATAAAATGGTGTTGAAGACCAAGGAAAAAATTATCATGACTGATAAAAATACAGTATAGATAAAAAACAAATATTTTGCGTCGTACATGAACTAAAACTGACTTGCAAATGTACTAAATCTTGCTGCATTAGAATCTTTAGGTGATAATAAAGGTGCACTGATTGGCCAATCAATATTTAAATCAGGATCGTTCCATAACAGATTGCCTTCTGATTCTGAATTGTAGAAGCTTGTACATTTATAGGAAAAAATCGTGTTTTCTTCCTGTGCTAAAAAGCCATGAGCAAATCCAGGTGGTATCCAAAAAATAAGTTTGTTTTCTGCACTTAGTTGTAAAGAAACATGCTCGCCATAGGTCGATGAGTTCTTTCTTATATCTACTGCAACATCGAATGCGCTGCCATTCACAACACGCACTAGTTTGCCTTGATCATAAGGTGGATTTTGAAAATGTAAACCTCTAACAACTCCTTTTCTAGAAACAGATTCATTATCCTGAACAAATTGTACTTTATTACTAACGTTATGCTTGAAAATTTCTTCTTGAAATGGAACAGAAAATTCTCCACGATTATCTTTGAAAACCGTTGGCTCAAAAATAAGTAGTCCTTCTATTTTAGTCTTCCGAATATTCATTTTTTCTTAAAGATCTTTTTTCGCCAACTCGTCTTTTTGGATTGAGATTCGTCATAGTAGTTCCCGTATTGCTGACCATATCCATAACCATAACCGTAACCGTAACCATAATTGTAGCCATATTTATTTCTATTGGTATCGACCCCGTTTAAGATGGCTGAAAGTTTATAAATTTTATTTTCGTTCATCAACCGATCTAAGTTTTGGACGTAGTTTTTTTTAGAATAGTTAGCCCTAAATATATAAATTGGAATATCTGCTTTCCTAATAATGCTAATTCCGTCAGTTACAAGTCCAACCGGTGGATTATCTACGATAATAATATCGTAAGATTGCTTCAATTCAGTGATAATCTTATCAAATTCTCCATTAATGATTAGCTCTGAAGGGTTCGGGGGTATGGGGCCGGCTGTAATAAAATCTAAGCCAGTCAATTGAGATTTTTTGATACAATTAGAAACGGTATCTTTCCCGATTAGCAAGGTGCTCATCCCTCTATCATTTTCAATTCCAAATCCCAAATGAATTTTTGGCTTTCTCATATCTAAATCCAGAATAATTACTTTTTTATCTGAAAACGCGATGATTCCTCCAAGATTTATAGTAACAAACGTTTTTCCTTCGCCAGAAACCGTAGAGGTAATTGCAATTAGTTTGGTTTCGGTATCTTTAGAAATGAACTCCAGATTAGTTCGTATGGAGCGAAAAGACTCCGCAATCATTGATTTTGGATTTTCATCGATAATTAGCTGTGAAACGGGAATTTTGTTTTTGTAGATTGGTACTAAACCAAGTATGGAAACCGAGGCATTAGAAATCTTACTAATTTCATTTAAAGATGTAATCTCGTTGTGAGAAAGGTATCTTACAATAGTTATTAGAGCAGAAATAACAATACTTGCTAAAATGGCCAATATCAATACAAATTTGCTACTTGGACTTTTTTTGTAATTTGGAATTTTAGGGGGTCTTAAAACACTTGTGTTCGAGGTTATACCGACTCTTGTCAATGCATATTCTGTCTGTTTTTCGAGTAATAGCGTGTAGTATTTATCATTAATTGAAAAAATTCTATCCAATCGGCTATACTGTAGTTCTTTTTCAGGTAGATTATAGAAGTTAGATTCTACATCGTTTAACTTTTTTTGTAGTCCCTTTTTGCTAGTTATTGTTTTGGAAAGCAGCGATTTAATCCCTTCGGTAATCAATCTAATTTGAATATCAATTTGTGATCGCATTTTTTTTATTTGATCGTGATTCGCAGTTCTTTCGGTAGTAAGATCTTCATATTGGAGCATTTTTTTATGAAGTACAGAAATCAGCGTATATAGATTGCTTTCAAACTCAGACCCTAAAAGAACGGGTAAAACATTGTAAATGTCAATATTTTGCGGTTGGTCGGTTATTATTGTAGAGATTTCTAAAAGTATCTTTTCATCAATGTCTAATTTCGTTAGTTTACTCTCTATTTCCTCAATTCGTTTGATATAAGACTCGGTCATACCCTTTACTTGACGAATGTGGTTAGTGTCTTTGAAATTTTTAAGCATTAATTCAGACTCTTTTAATTTTTTCGCAACAGAATCTTTTTGAGCACTAATAAATTCAACAATCCTGTTAGAGCTTTCAGTTCTTTTTATGCTGTCAAATTCATCAAATGTCTTTATTAATGATTGTAAAACATCTCTTGTTAATACTTGATTAGGGTGTTCAAAAGTTAATCCAATAGTATTGGCATTTGAGTTGGCAATAGAAACAGTGAGCATTTTAATAAACTCACTGGTCAATTCATCTTCTTGTGTAGCTATGAAATAGAAATTTCCTGCAGTTTGCTGACGACGGAATCTTGCTACATTGCTAACTTGAATAAGCCCTTGGAAATGCTCACATTCGAAAACTTCTCCAATCGTAGAATTGAATATATATTCTTGACCTTCAATCGAATAGGTTAATTGTAATTTGTTGCTGTCAATCAACTCGGTGTAAATCGGTATATTCACAATACTGGAATTCAGCAATTTAAAATCATGAACGCGAAAAATAGAACCATTATATTTCTCGTTAGTTAATATTTTACCTTCCAGAAAATACCTGACTTTCAGGGGTAAACTAGATACTACATGTCGCATGAGAAGAGGAGATCGTAATAGTTCAACATCACTGGTCAACGTCTCTTCTTCTTTCAGTGGATTTTTAACATTTAATATTCTTCTAGCATTGTCTTGTTTGGTCCGTTGAATCAGCGCGCTGGATTCATAGATAGGAGGAGTATATCGAATATAGAGGAAACCAATGCTTAAACATATAATTGCAATCGCCAGAACCCACATCCAAATTTGCCTGGTTAAATAAAGAAATAATCCTATTTCGAATTCGCTGCTAAAGTTGGTTAACCTCTCGCGATATCTTTCAAAACTTTCGTTTCGTTTACTTATTTCTTCTTGAATCATTTGATTACTGAATATTGCTCAGTGTCAAGTAAATTAAAAATGCACTAGATACAAGTGAAACAATTGGAGCAACTTCTTGCAATATTCCTCTTGAAATTTCCGGCACTGGTTCAACATATACAATATCATTGGCTTGCATGATCATGTTTATGTATTGCAAGCCACTTCCAATTGTGGATAAATCTATGCGATAAATTTCCTGAACTCCATTAACTACTCGAATTAGTTTAACACGCTTTGCCCTTCCTCTTGCCGGTATCCCACCTGCTTTTGCTATGGCTTCTAAAAGCGTCGTGTTATTACGGTCTAGTTTAATTACCTGGGCATCAGCACCATTTCCACGAAAAATAAATACGCGCTGGTTGCCGATTTGAATTTGAACATACGGATTTACGTAATACTTAGAATAAGCCTTTTCAAGATTCATTTCTGCTTCAAGTTTAGTGAGTCCTGCAATTTTAAATTCACCCAAAATAGGGAGTCTGGCTATACTGTCTGTTCTTACTAAGTAGTTGATAAAGCCACCGCCAAGAGATACGTTCCTATTGGCTGGGCCATTTCCGTCTGCACTTGTTCCAGCAGCCAAATCAATTACTTTGAATCCGTCATTGGCATAAAGCCTAAAGCTTATGAGGTCATTAGGGGCTATTTCATAATCGGTTTTGGGTACCAGAGGAATAGAGTCAAATACAAAATCTCTCGGTGTTTTGAGCATGAAATTACTGTTGATGCCGCAGCTAGAAAATAGAGAACACAGCACTATTCCTAAAAAAAGAAGTTTAATTATTCGCATGTTAAAAGTACTTTGAAATACAAAGTTAATTAAATTTAGTTGTGATTCGATTCTTTAAGCAAATTGTAGTAAATATTCTCCATTTGACTACAGAATGTTTTGTAATGAAATTTCTTAAAAACAAACTGCTCACCATATTTACCCATATTTAGTCTAAGCTCTTCGTTTTCTACAAGTTCTGTTAAATTTTTAGTGAAATTTGAAAGGTCATTCGGTTCTACTAAAGTGCCGGATTTTCCATTCACAATAATATCTTTAACTCCGCCTACATTAGTTGAAATTACTGGAAGACCACTTGCCTGAGCCTCAACAAGACTAACGGGAGTTCCTTCATTTAAAGAAGTGAGGCACATTATATCTAGGGCCGCATTTGCACAATCAATTGACTTTATCCAGGAAGTAAATAGTAGGTCTGAATTCGAATTCAGGTCATCTTTCGTAGAAATGGATAAACCTAACCTTTTTGCCTCATTAATTGCAAACTCCATTTGATCGCCATCCCCGATTATGACGCCCTTGATTTTTCTGTTGGTAGCCAGTTTTGTTTCCTTAAATGTTTTTAAAAAGAAACTATGATCTTTTATTGGAACAACTCTGCCTACAATACCAATTGCAATTGTATTTTCAGGAATTCCCCATTCCTGTCTGAATAGCTTTCTCTTAGCAACTTTGTCTTTCTTAAAATAATCCAAACCAATCCCATTAGGAACTATGGATGTCTTGTCTTTAGAGCATATTTTATGAATTCCGCAAATTTCGTGATTTTGTTGCTCGCTTAATGTGATAATTTGTGAAGTTTTTTTTGCAAGATATCGTTCAAGAAAAATGAAAAACTTTGTTTTTAAAAAGCCGAAGTAAGAATGAAATACATGTCCGTGAAAGGTATGCACAATAACAGGGACATTCATTTTGTGTGCCGCGAGACGACCAATAGCCCCAGCTTTAGCAGCATGAGTGTGAACAATATCTGGTTTGAATTCTTTTATTATGTTTTTAATCTCTTTGTATGCAGCACGATCATATTTGAAGCTTATTTTACGCCTCATGCTTTCTAAAATGGTGTATTCTATTCCCATTTCCGTTAAAATAAATTCACTGCTTTCTTCGAAATCATCTTTTTGTCCTCCAATCATTCTGATTTCAAAATCATCACTTAGATATTTTGTCAAGTATGCCGTTGAATAGGCGGGGCCACCTAGATTAAAACGATTTATTATACGTAAGATTTTTGGCAATTATTTCTGTTAGAGGAGCAAATTTATCAATCTTATAAAAACAAGACCAAAAGAGTCTCAAATATATTCGTTAAAAGTTAAAATTAACGATTGAAATACCAAATTTGAAATTGTAAAAGTGCCCAGATTGTATCTCTGTTTGTTGATAGGCCACTGGCAAACAAGTTATTTATCTCATCAAACGAAAAAATACCTTGCTCTTGAATTAAATTTTTGTTTAACACATATTTTTGGAGCTTAGTTTGCAGCGGGCCTTGAAACCAGGAAACTAGCGGTACCTCGAACCCATGTTTTTTTCGAGACAATATATTGCTTGGAATTTCCTGCTTAAAGGCTTCTTTCAGTAATCGCTTTTTGCCCTTGTTATTTATTTTAAAGTTAGAATCGAGAGAAAAGACAAAATCGACTAAATGGTGGTCTAAAAATGGTGTTCTAACTTCTAAGCCGTGTGACATGCTCATTCGATCTACTTTATGTAGCATATCGTTTTGCAAAACAAGATTGAAATCATTTAATAAAATATCATTGAAATCTTCTATGTTATGAATCAATTCATTCAACGGAATTTCCCTAAAATTTTGAAGTAATTTTTCAGCTTGTTCGATAGATGTGAATTTTGCCCATAAACCATACCGGTCTGTAAGATTTAATCTTAACCCTTGTTGATATTTTTGAGCTTTTCGAATGAAGTTGGCCGTTGCTGTTTCGCGACTCCCATTAAAAAGACTATGAATAGGTGAAGTTATTTTTATCAACGAATTAGAAAAGCTTGTACCCATGCTTTTGAATAGTGCTTCGTGTTTATTGTATCCTGAAAATAGTTCATCTGCTCCATCACCCGACAAGGCAACTGTAACATGTTCTTGCGTGAATTTAGCTAGTGCATTTACCGCAATAGCTGAAGAATCTGCAAATGGTTCATCCATATTCTGTTCTACCGATGTAAGTGAATCTAGAAGATCATCATCTGAAATCTCAATCTCATAATGCTTGGTGCCGATGTGTTTTGCAACTTGCTTTGCATAGCTTGATTCGTCAAAAAAAGGATGGTTTTTGAAACCGATTGAAAATGTGTCTGTCGGTTTTACTTGATTGGCACACCAAGCAATTATTGAAGAATCAACTCCACCACTTAGAAAACAACCCAAGGGTACATCAGAAATCAGTCTTTTTTGTACGGAATTAAAAGTTAATTCTTTCACTGTTCGTGCAGCGTTTTGAAAATTGAGATTGGCACTTGATTGCCTTGTCTTTATTTTGTAGTAAAATTCAAAAATTAAAGTTCGGGTGTTCGTAATGGTTAACATTTGCCCCGGAAGTATCTTGGAAACATTTTTATAGATACTTCTTGGAGCCGGTATATAAGAGTATTGGAGGTAGGTTCCTAAAGTTTCAAAATCTAATTCTTTAGAAACAGGAAAGGACATCACTGCTTTCATTTCTGAACCAAACGAAATGAAGTCATCATGAATACCGATTAATAAAGGTTTGATTCCATATCTATCTCTAGCCAAGAAAAATTCATTTTGCTTTTTATTGTAAATACAAAATGTGAAAAATCCATTTAATTTTAATAAAACATCCTTGCCGTAAAAAGCAAAAGCTTCCAAAAGTGTTTCAGTATCAGAATTTGTTTTGAATGCTACACCATTGGCTTGGAGCTCTGACCTTATCGATAGGTGGTTATAGATTTCCCCATTAAAAACGATAATTAAATTACCATCGCTGGACTGCATGGGTTGATTAGCATCGGGACTTGGGTCTATCACACTTAATCTAGTATGACCTAATGCCCAAGAATTTCCAATTGTTGTTTCAGAATTATTGGGTCCCCGATGTTTTAAAGAATTAGTAGCCAAAGAGATCCTATTTAGGATTTCTTCAGAAAGGACGTGCTTACCAATAATTCCTGTGATTCCACACATTGGGATGAATTTTGCTTAAAGATAAATGTAACAAGTCTTATGCAAACAAAATATGATTAGTTTTAACTATATGAGATTGATATTTGGATTCTTTATCCTTAGCGTATTGCCAAGCTATGGTCAAGTGCGTCAGAAATATGACAATTCAATTCAGAATTTAGCGGAAAAGATGATGGCTGATCCTGTCTTTAGAAACGCATCCATCAGCTTTTATGTTCTTGATATGGAATCTAATGAAGTCATAGCAGATCTGGATGGTGCTAGATCAATGGTTCCTGCTTCAACTATGAAATTGGTAACTACAGCAACAGCATTGGAAGAGTTGGGCTCCTATTATAAGTTTAAGACTTATTTGGAGTATGACGGCACGATAGATTCTGCATCTAAGACTTTGAATGGAAACATATATATAAAAGGTGGGGGGGACCCTTCTCTGGGATCTAGATTTTTTTCTAAAAAATCAAACTTGTTTCAACAGGAATTGTTCGATGCTATTAGGGAATTAGGTATTGATTCAATTACGGGAGCTGTAATTGGCGATGCAACCTGGTTTAAAGACGATATGATTCCGACAACATGGATTTGGGGGGATATGGGTAATTATTACGGTGTTGGTCCTAGTGGCTTGTCTATCTATGATAATACCTTTTTTCTTGATTTTACCTCGGGCCCTAATAATGGAGACCTAACAGAGGTGTCGTGCGTTAGGCCTTATATACCGGAGCTGAATGTTGACAATAGAGTCGTTTCGGCTAATATTAGAAATGACCAAGCTTATATATTCGGAGCTCCTTTTGATAAAAACCGAATAATTCAAGGTCGAATTCCAAAGAATAAAGAAAATTTTGAGGTGAAAGGTGCTATGCCAGATCCAGCTTATCAAGCTGCATGGGAGTTAAGCTGGTTGTTAATTGACTCTGGTTTTGTTATCAATAGTGCACCAACTACGGTTAGAAGATTGCGTGGAAAAGGTCAAAACATTAAAGCAAGTCGAACTAGATTTCACGAACACAGGTCACCAAGTTTGGCGCAGATTATTTATTGGACCAATACGTTAAGTATCAATTTATATGCAGAGCACTTGCTGCGAGCACTAGCCAAAAGAAAATATAAAGATGGTAGTAACTTTAGCGGAACAATTGCAGTAAGTAAGTATTGGGAAGCTAAAGGATTAAACACGGTTGGCTTGCACGTAAATGACGGTAGTGGACTTTCAAGGTATAATGCTATTTCGGCCGAGCACCTTACCGGAATATTAGCTAGCATGGATTCAAGTAAATATTCGAAATCATTTAAGTCTTCGTTGCCAATTGCCGGAAGAACAGGCACTCTTAAAAATATGTGTAAAGGAACTTTAGCAGAAGGAAATCTTCGGGCAAAAAGTGGAACAATGAGTAGAGTGAAGAGCTATGCTGGTTATGTAACATCCAAAAGTAAACGTCGATTAGCTTTTTCAGTGCTAATAAATAATCATTCCTGCAGTGCTCTCGTGCTTAAGAAAAAACTCGAAAAGTTGATGGTAACAATGGCTAACTATTCGGAATAATTGTCCTTCGGTTTAATACACTTTCATTTTTACATGTGAATGACTTCATCGTAAGCAGCCGCCGCAGCCTCCATGATTGCTTCACTCATAGTTGGATGTGGATGTACTGTTTTTACTAATTCCATTCCCGTCGTTTCCAATTTGCGCACAGCGACAATTTCTGCAATCATTTCTGTTACGTTTGCACCAATCATGTGCCCCCCTAATAGCTCTCCATATTTGGCATCAAAAATTAGCTTTACAAAGCCATCTTTATGGCCAGCAGCGGATGCTTTGCCAGAAGCTGAAAATGGAAATTTCCCAATTTTTATTTCATAACCGGCTTCTTTAGCTGCATTTTCGGTCATTCCAACAGAAGCTACTTCGGGCGAGCAATATGTACAACCAGGGATATTTCCGTAATCTAACGCAGCAGGCGCGTGTCCTGCAATTTTCTCCACGCATATAATGCCTTCTGCGGATGCAACATGAGCTAAGGCTGGACCCGGTGTAACGTCTCCAATTGCGTAATAACCAGGCATATTGGTTTGATAAAAATCATTGACAAGTATTTTTCCTTTATCTGTTACAATTCCTACATCTTCAAGCCCAATGTTTTCAATATTGGCTTCAATTCCAACTGCAGAAAGTACAATTTCTGCTTCAATTATTTCATCGCCTTTCTTTGTTTTAACTTGCGCCTTGCAAGTTTTTCCGGTTGTGTCAACGGATTCAACAGAGGCATTTGTCAAAACTTTTATCCCTTGTTTCTTAAACGAACGTTCTAATTGTTTTGAGACGTCTTTATCTTCAACGGGCACAATGTTTGGAAGGTATTCAACAACGGTAACTTCCACACCCATTGCATTATAAAAGTAAGCAAACTCTACTCCAATAGCTCCAGAACCTACAACAAGCATGGATTTAGGTAACTTGGGGAGTACCAAGGCATCTCTGTATCCAATTATTTTTTTACCATCCTGAGGTAAGTTTGGTAATTGCCTTGATCTGGCGCCTGTAGCAACAATGATATTCGTTGCTGATATCTCCGAAACTTTTCCTTTTTCATCGGTAACGTCAACTTTTTTGCCAGGTTTAATTTTCCCTGTACCCATAATGACGTCAATCTTATTTTTTTTCATCAAGAATTGCACTCCACCACTCATTCCGTTCGCAACTTCTCGACTTCTTTTGACAACTGCATTAAAATCTGCAGAGGCCTCCTTAACTTGGATGCCATAATCACTAGCATGATTGATGTAGTCAAAAACATTAGCGCTTTTTAATAGTGCTTTCGTAGGTATGCATCCCCAATTTAAACAGATTCCACCTAATGATTCTTTTTCTATAACGGCTGTTTTTAAGCCTAACTGAGAAGCGCGTATAGCGGTAACATATCCACCTGGTCCACTTCCAACTACTATCAAATCGTAATTCATAATATCCTTATTTAATTGTGGCGAATTTAATAAAACTTTGAATAGAAATAGCTTAAAAATAGCTAAGTTTAACGCCTAAATGACACATTATGAAATACACATTTTCAATGTCCAATCCAAGTTCGCATTTTCTTGAGATTGAATTGGAAATTAGTGAAGTGGATAATAATAAACTTCAAGTGCAGCTACCTGCCTGGAGACCAGGTCGGTACGAGTTGGCAAATTTTTCAAAGAACATTCAGAAAATGGAGGTTAAAGACCAAGATGAGCAACCGCTGTCTTTCTTTAAACGTTCGAAAGATTTATGGGAAATTGATACCTCTTCGGCACGAGAAATAAAAATAAAGTACAATTATTATGCAGCGGAATTAAATGCGGGTTCTACATGGTTGGATGAGCATCAATT
>JABJPZ010000242.1 GCA_018663635.1 Crocinitomicaceae bacterium | reverse complement strand
TTCTCAAAATTACAAATGTTTTACTCTTCTGCATTAAGATTATTATGAGTGGCGATTAGTTGCTACTTATAACGATAATAGTTTCTAACTTTGTTCTCCTTGAAAAAAGCAACTACCATATGTGCAATAGCGACACCGGCTGGTATAGGCGGAATTGCTGTTATTAGAGTTTCTGGGCCTGACGCATGCTCGGTCGTTGGCTCTATTTTTTCTAAAACGATTGCAGGTATGCAAAGTCATTCGGCACATTTCGGATTAATCAAAGAACAATCGGTACTGATTGATGAAGTAATCGTTACCTATTTTAAAGGGCCTAATTCTTTTACTGGAGAGGATGTTATTGAGATTTCTTGCCATGGCTCCATTTTTATTCAAAATAAAATCATTCAACTGTTACTTAAAAACGGTGCAACCATGGCTGGCCCCGGTGAATTTACGCAACGTGCATTTTTAAATGGCAAGTTGGATTTGTCTCAAGCCGAGGCAGTTGCTGATTTGATTCAATCTCAGTCAACAGGTGCGCATGAATTAGCCATGAAGCAACTGCGAGGTGGATTCAGTAAAGAGATAGACCTGCTCCGGGAAGAGCTCATCAATTTTGCTTCATTGATTGAGCTGGAGCTTGACTTTAGTGAGGAGGATGTGGAATTTGCTGATCGGACACAACTGCTTAATTTGACAGATAAAATTGGCGCTTATTTGAATCGATTAATTGACTCTTTTGAAATGGGAAATGCCATTAAGCAAGGAGTAGCGGTTGCCATTGTCGGTGTACCTAATGTTGGTAAATCAACGTTGTTAAATGCTTTATTGAATGAAAATCGGGCGATCGTTTCTTCCATTGCCGGAACCACTCGAGATACCATCGAAGATCAAGTTAATATCAATGGTATCGTTTTTCGATTCATAGATACTGCAGGGATACGAAGCACATCGGATCAGATAGAAACGATGGGGATTACCAAAACGTTTGAAAAGATTGAAGAAGCACAAATAGTACTGCATCTGATTGATGCGAATGATCAAGATCTGGAAATGACAAAACGATTTGTGGCGCAATTTGCGACAGATCCAAAAACAGTGAATAAAAAGCTGATTTTAGTAATCAATAAAACCGACTTGTACGACAAGGATTTAGCTGAATTAGATGACGCATTTAGCAATTACAAAGCGAAAACGCAAATCTCTGCTAAAAACGGTTACAACTTAGATCAATTAAGAACTTTACTTTTGGATTATATTTCCAGTCGCACAGACGCAGACGCAACAGTAGTTACTTCGCAGCGGCATTACGACATCCTTACCCGCTGCTCGAATTCACTGGCAACAGTTCGGTCGGGATTGGATGAGGGCATTTCAGGCGACCTGCTGGCCATGGACATCCGGGAAGCGTTGTTCCAGCTGGGCACCATTACGGGCGCCATCTCAACGGATGACCTGCTGGGAAACATCTTCGCTAATTTCTGTATTGGAAAGTAACCACTACAAAACAAGCTTATAATAAAACCATACAAAAACGACATAAACACCTGTAATTGTTGACCAGAAACCCTCAAAGAGCTTGATCCCGTGCAACGATTAAATGTTCTATGTAAGTTAATACCCTATGTATTGCCAAAAGTTGAGGCAGTGCATTCAGAAAAGGGCGAACCCGAAACAGAAAACAAAACTACCTTTTCGGGTTATCAATGGTAAAGTTCTCTAATAATCTAGGTTTCACTATTTAAATAAATTCTCTTGCCCAAGCCCCACACGTTCCCTACTCTATACAATGATGCCTTACAAATAGATATTTCGAAGCTCAAAGAATGGAAGTATCTCAACTCAGAACAAGTAAAAAGCGGCACTCTTAATTGGAGCAGAAACGGACAACAAACCGGGAGTATTTCAATAACGGTAAACACCCGAACAGAAAAACCCTTTGTTCAATTAGATTACAGATACAAAGACCAACCCCGAAACTATAAAGTAAGGTTGGTTTCTATGCCCTCGAATTTAGGGAAAGGGGTTATTTGGTTTTTCCTCTGTCCAGAAACAAACAAGCGTTGCAGAAAGCTTTATTCAATAGGAGGTTACTTTTACCACCGTGAAGCCTTCAACGGCTGTATGTATGAAAGTCAAACCCACAGTAAGAAGTATAGAGAACTGGACAAAACATTAGGGGCTTACCTCAACACAGACAATCTTTACGAACAACTATACAAGAAGCACTTTAAACAGACTTATGCAGGAAAGCCTACCAAAAAGTATTTGCGAATTATGAAACAATTGGAAAGGGCTAAAAGCATACCATACGACGAATTCGAGCGATTATTGA
>JABJPZ010000241.1 GCA_018663635.1 Crocinitomicaceae bacterium | reverse complement strand
TGCGCTGATTGTCATTTTCAGTTTGGAGCATTTTCGGATACCAATCAATTTAGTCAAGGTGTGACGGGCGCAATAGGAAATAGGCATGCGATGGTATTACAAAATTTAGGATATGCCAATAATTATTTTTGGGACGGCAGGTCAGCAACGCTCGAAGATCAAATTTTAGAACCAGTTGTTAATCCAATTGAAATGGATGATAGCTGGCCAAACGTATTGGCAAAATTAGATGCAGATACGATGTACCAAAGAATGTTTTATGAAGCCTTTGGAGCTATTGAATTTGATTCAACTCATGTCGCCAAGGCAATAGCTCAATTTTTAAGAACCTTAGTTTCTGGTAATTCTCGTTGGGACAAATGGAGTAGAGGAGAGCTTATATTAACTCCCGACGAGTTTGAAGGGTTCGATTTGTTCAGAAATCTAACTGGTGCAGATTGTTTTCATTGCCACCCGCACTCATCCAGGCTATTTACTGATCATAGCTATTCCAATAACGGGCTCGATTTGGTTCACCTAGATAATGGTTTGGGAGATGTTACTGGCAATACGTTTGATAACGGGAAATTTAAAGTTCCTTCGCTGCGAAATGTAGAGTTTTCAGCACCTTACATGCACGATGGACGTTTCAATACATTGGATGACGTGATTGATCACTATAGCGATCACATAGAGTCGGCAAGTCCTAATATTAGTCCTTTAATAGAGTTTGCAGCCGCAGGAGGTGTAGGATTGACAACAACACAGAAGTATCAGGTAAAAGAATTCTTGAAATCATTATCCGATCCAGAATTCATAAACAATCCGGATTTCACTTCTCCATTTTAAAAATTAGCAATTTTATAATCGTTGTAACGGCACACATACGCCATCTACGCAACTATAGCATTTCAATTTATCTTTAAAAACGGAAGATTTAAAGATTGATTTATTCATTAACATTCTAACACACTCTTGAATCCCCTCAATAATTGATGGATGTGGGTGTACAAGTTCGGCCAACTCTTCAATTCCCCTGTCTTGCTTTATCAGTAAGGCAACTGCCTGTACGGCACTTGAAGCATGCTCACCAATGGCACGCATACCTAGAATTTTCATTTCTTCATCGTTAGTTACAATAATCTTGAAAAATCCTTCTGTTTTTCGCATAGCTATTGCTCGAGCAATGCACGAATAATCAATTTTTACTACTTTGATTGGAATATTCTTTTCTCTTGCTGTTTTTTCATTCATACCAACAGCTGCCACTTCGGGTTGAAGGAACATGATTGTTGAAACATTATCATAGGACAACCTATTCGTATTGTTGCCAAATATTTTTTCTACTGCATGTCTTGCTTCTATCTCACCCATATTCACAAGCTTGATTCTTCCGGAAGCATCTCCTACTGCATAAATATTAGGGACATTTGTTCTGGTATCGTCATCGCCTATATGTCGGCCATTTTGCCCCATTTGGATGCCTACATTTTCCAACCCAATATTTTCTACGTTAGGTGTTCGTCCAATTGCGAGCAATGCTTTTTCTACCCTAATAATTTCTCGTCGACCATCTTCGTACGAAAGTTCGTATTCCACTTCCCCATCTTTGATCTCAAGTCGCTCTAGGGAAGAGCTGTGATGCATAACAACTCCTTGACTGGTAAGATTGTTATCTACAAGAGTTGAAATATCATCGTCTTCAAAGGGTAGAATTCTATCGGCTCGATCTATAACATGAACTCTTGTTTTTCCAAAATTTGCGAAAATAGTTGCGTATTCACAACCGATAACACCCGCCCCAACAATAACAAGACTCTTTGGATAATCTTCTAGTTGATGAATTCCGTCACTGGTCATTATTATCTTCTCATCAACTTCTACATTAGGCATTGATCTGGGTCTTGACCCTGTCGCAATAATAATGTTATCTGCCCAAATTTTAAATGGTCCTTTGCCTTTGTCAATTTCAACTTCATTAATTGTTAATATCTTGCCGTATCCCCTCTGATAAGTAAAGATATTATTCATTGACTCTTCCTGTAAAAGTTTAATGTGACAGCTGTATTGAAATTTTCTATCAAAAAGTGCTTCTTGTTCCGTTTTGTTTACTTCCTTCCAGCTGATTCCAAACTTAGATCTACCAACCGATACAATGGATTCGTTAACTGCTCGCACCTTCTGGGATAGCTCCCACCATGTTTTGGAGGAAAGCGCCCCATTGTACACTCCTGCTCCTCCAACCTTGCTCTTTTCGATCAAGATGACTTTTTTGCCAAAATCAATGGCTCGCATTGCGGCGGCATAGCCAGCCGGCCCTCCGCCCAATACACATAAATCATATTTTTCCATTGATAATCAGCCTTTTCGTATAAACGAATTTAAAAAAATATAAGTAGTACCATTTATGTGGTGGGTATTTTTCTAATTTTAAAATCGTTAAATGTAAGAAATGCGAAGAAAAATTGAATTATCAATGTGGCTGCTTTTTTTTGGTTTATTGGTATTTCTATGTTTTAATCTGAATAGTAAAAATACGTTTGAGAATTATCACGACCCAATTTGGTCAGACGCTGGAGGTTATTACATTTATTTACCTGTCACCTTTATATACGGATGGGAAGCACAGCGAGTGCCAGAAACGTGGCCAGATAAATTAGGTAATGGATTTGAATTAACTGATGAAGGGGTAGTAAAGACAAAATATTCTGTAGGTGTTGCAATAATGGAAGCTCCTTTTTTTTTAATGGCTCATTTATTTGCAATGAACAATGACCATGCGGATGGTTATAGTTTCGAGTATCATATTGGACTTTGGTTCGCTGGAGTTTTTTATTTAATCCTTGGGCTCTTTTTTTTAAAAGAATATCTTATCAAGCGATACGATTTGAAAAGTGTCCTTACTACTTTGATATTCCTTCTTGTTGGAACAAATTTATACTATTACGGGCTGAATTCAGCTGGGATGTCTCATATCTATTCTTTCTTTCTATTTGCCACCGCCTTATGGTTAAGTGATTTAATAAAAGAAAAAAAACTCATTAGGCATATCGTCCTTTTTAGTTTTGTAGCTGGTTTAATTGTTATTGTTAGACCTACTGGATGTTTATATTTAATCTTTTTGATGTTTATATCGCCTCAACTTTTTTCAATACTTATTCTTGATTCGTTTAAGAAACCTGCTATTCTATTACTTCTGCTCTTCATATTTCTTATTCCATTATTACCACAGTTTATTTATTGGAAATTTTTAACGGGAAATTTCTTTCACTATGCTTATGAAGGCGAATCTTTTAATTGGTTGAAGCCCGAGTTACTCAAGTTTTGGTTTTCTACTAATAATGGTCTTTTTGTCTATGCACCTATTCTTCTTTTTTCCATATTAGGAGTCGTTATTTTATTCAAAGAGAATCGAAAACAAGCCATTCAATTTATTTTATTTTTTCTGGTAATTAGTTATGTTTTTAGTTCATGGTGGTGCTGGTGGTATGGATGTAGCTATGGGTCCAGAAATTTTGTTGAATATCTAGTGCCTTTAAGTATTCCATTTTGTTTATTTGTTCAGCGAACTTTTACTTCCCGTTTTACGTCAGTAAAGTACTTTTTATTTGGTGTAGCTGTTTTTTTCATATTCATTAATCTGAAAATTATATACAAATACGATGATTGTTTTTATGGAGTCAACAGTGAATTGTGGGATTGGAGTACTTACTATAAATTGATTTTTTAGCAATGAGAATAACCTTAATTACGCTGATGCTACTATTAACTTCTCTAGGAAATGCTCAAAGGGGGAAGCATGGCAGTAAAACGATTAGTGGAACGGAAGTAATTAACGAGTACACATCATTATCAGCGGATGCAACTTCAGGTACGAATACAATTACTGTTGTATCTAATACCTTGAATGCGAATGGACGTTTTTCAGGAGCATTAACTTCAGGAGACTTAATTCTTATTATTCAGATTCAAGGCGCCTCAATCAATGGACAGTTACACCCCACTTTTGGTGATGTTTGTGATCCGAATAACCCAACTTGGGGCTCGATTAATTCTATTAATAATTGTGGAAACTGGGAATATCTAGAAGTATCGGGAACTACAGGAGGCAGTACTATTAATTTGAGGTGTGGAATAGAGCATAACTACACAAGTTCAGGTAAAGTTCAGGTGATAAGAGTTCCTCGATATACAGATATTAATATAAACGGGACGCTTACAGCGGACGATTGGGTTGGTGTAACAGGTGGAATAGTAGCTTTTGAAGTGGATGGAAATACAACTATAAATGGATCGATAGATGTATCGAATTTAGGATTTCGAGGTGGTTCAGTTGCTGGTAATAATGGGTCTTTGGATTTCAATAGTAATTGGTTTGCTGGTACTACTCAAGATAAAGGAGGAGAGAAGGGTGAGAGTGTAGTAGGTGATTGGCTTACTTATCAATTGATAGGTGGTCGTTTTGCGAAAGGTGCTATCGGAAACGGTGGAGGCGGTGGTTCTTCGCACAATGCGGGTGGTGCAGGAGGTGCTAACGCATCAGACGGAATCAATACATGGACAGGTTTAGGAGTGCCTAATTTCATTACTGCTTCGTATGCAACAGCCTGGGCGCAGGAAGGTATTGTTGTAGGAACTCAATCTTCTGGAGGCGGGAGAGGTGGCTATTCGTGGTCTGATAATTCAAACAATCCATTAACTACAGGACCTGGGGATGGTTCGTGGGGAGGCGACAATAGAAGATCCATAGGTGGTTATGGAGGAAGAGATTTAGATTATACTACAGGGAAAATGTTTTTTGGTGGCGGCGGTGGCGGTGGACACGAAAATAACAATCAAGGTGGTGATGGTGGCGATGGGGGAGGAATGATTTTTATCTCATCTTACGGAACAATCACAGGAACGGGAAGCATTCTTGCCAATGGAGAAAATGGGCAAAGCTCAAATTATACCAGTGCAGGATTTAGCCAAGTTACTAATAAAGATGGTTCTGGAGGTGCAGGTGCAGGTGGCGCAGTTTATGTAACCTCACCATCAACAATTGCAGGGATAACAATTACCGCTAATGGCGGTTCTGGAGGAAATCAGGTTTTAGATTTTGGTTCATTTGCAAGTTCAAATGAGGCGCAAGGACCAGGTGGTGGTGGTGGTGGTGGATATATCAAAACCACAGGTATTTCAAGCGCAACTAATGTGAACGGAGGTATTTATGGAACGACAAATTCATCTACTATGTCCTCGTTTCCGCCAAATGGTGCTACTTCCGGTGCGTTAGGATTAGTGGAGTCAGCTGTTTTCGGAGGATCTTCTTTGGCTGTTTTTAATGATACTATCTGTGCCGGAAATTCAGGGTTATTGACTGCCACAGGCACACCAGAAGTTGGGTCGACAATTACTTGGTATAACGATTCTTGGACACCAATCGGTACAGGTCCATCTTTATCTGCTGGTGTTCTCTTTTCAGATGCGATGTACTTTTATGGTTCGTGTCCTGGAACTGATTTTGATACGGTATGGGTCATTGTGAGTCCGGCAATTGTAATTGATGACACAGGAATAATTATATCTGATGAAACATGCATTGGAAACGACGGGAGTATCACTGGAATTCTTGTTTCTGGT
>JABJPZ010000240.1 GCA_018663635.1 Crocinitomicaceae bacterium | reverse complement strand
CCTCTTCTGGGCTTTTTGTGCATGTTGTCGAGCAAATTTTGATCATTGGTGTAGGCATGAACGGTTTCAATATGTCCCTTTACAACTCCAAGATTGTCTTCGATTACTTTTAGTACAGGAGAAATCGCATTTGTGGTGCACGATGCAGCGGAAAAAATATCCGTTTCTTCCACATCCATTCCCTTGTGGTTGATACCATAAACAATGTTCGGAATTTCTCCTCCAGGTGCTGTTAATATAACTTTGCTAGCGCCTTTCGACGACAGGTGTCTACTCAGGGCTTCTTTGTCTTTAAAAACACCAGTATTGTCAATGACAAGAACATTTTTCATGTCATATTTGGTATAGTCAATATCTTCTGGGTTTTTAGCTTCTATCATCTCAATAATTTGTCCATTAACAATCAGCCGTTTGTTTTTAAGGTCTGATTGAACGGTTCCGTTAAAGGTCCCGTGAACTGAATCATTGCGAAGCAAGGCAGCTCTCTTTATTATTTGCTCGTCACTTGTGTTTCGCGTTACGATTGCTCTAAGTCTCAGTTGTTGACCTTTTCCTGCTTGTTTGATGAGCTCTCGTGCCGCCAGGCGACCAATTCTTCCAAAACCATAAAGAACAACGTCTCTTGGTTCAAAGCGATGTTTATCTTTTCCAATAAAATTAGACAATGTAGTGCTCAAAAATGCTCCAATATCGGCATGATCACTTTTTTCCAATAAATATTGCTTGGTAAGCTTTCCGATGTCAATTTTGGACGGCGCTAAATCCATAGATCGCATAACTTTGGCAACTTTTGCGGCGGTATGTGCATCAATGTGTTTGAGTACGACGTTGTCAGCATAATCAAATAAATTCAGTACTTCATTGACGCCCAAATCGACAAGTTGATTTCTGAAAAAAACCAGCTCGACTCCTTGGTCATACATTAACGTTCCTACTGAATTAATTAAACTTACTGTGGCTCTTTCTTTACTAACCCAGTTTTGCAATTCGGCTTCATAACCGGTTTTTGCTTCCATGATTTTCATTTAGATTGAAGTGATTAAATAACAAAAACATGCTGCTCTTGTTTTGACTTTTAGATGTAATTATCCTAAATAAGTTTTTAAAAGTTTGCTTCTTGAGGTGTGCCTCAATCTTCTTATTGCTTTTTCTTTAATTTGACGCACGCGCTCACGAGTTAAGTCAAATTTTGATCCGATTTCTTCCAAAGTAAGTCCGTGCTGCATTCCGATCCCGAAAAAGAGGCGAATAACGTCTCTTTCTCTATCTGTAAGTGTGCTTAATGACCTTTCAATTTCTCTTTGCAACGATTCTCGCATTAAATCTACATCAGCTTTTGGCGAATCAGAATTAACCAGAACATCCAATAATGAATTGTTTTCTCCATCCACAAAAGGAGCGTCCACGGATATATGACGCCCAGATACTTTTAATGTGTCTGCCACTTTTCCTTCTGGAAGATCTAATGCTTTAGCCATTTCTGAAGCTGAAGGAGGCCTTTCGTACTCTTGTTCTAGCTTGGCAAAAGCCTTGTTGATTTTATTTAAGGAACCTACCTGATTTAATGGTAATCTAACAATTCTTGATTGTTCTGCTAAGGCTTGCAGAATGGATTGTCGAATCCACCAAACAGCATAAGAGATAAATTTAAACCCTCTTGTTTCATCAAATCTTTGGGCAGCTTTTATTAGACCTAAATTGCCTTCGTTGATTAAATCTGGTAAAGTTAACCCTTGATTTTGATATTGCTTAGCTACGGAAACAACAAACCTCAGGTTTGCTTTGGTCATTTTCTCTAAAGCGATTTGATCGCCTTCCCTAATTTTTTTTGCTAATACAACTTCTTCTTCAGCAGTAATTAAATCTTCCCGGCCAATCTCTTGTAAGTATTTATCTAAAGATGCACTTTCACGATTGGTTATAGATTTCGTGATTTTAAGTTGTCTCATTCGCTTTCACAGGTTTTTTCAGGTGACGGAACTGCCTATATTGACAGGGTGCAAACATAGATTATTTACCAATGCTAGTCAACTGTTTTTAGGCAATTTGAAAATGGTTTTTCAACATGTTGTTAATAAAATTTTAAGCATTAATTTTCTATTTTAGAGGTAAGCCTAATCGAAACGGTAATTAAGGTTATAACCCGAATCCAAAATAAGCCTTTCCGCCATTAGCAGTAATTCCTTCAATTAGGATTCCACCTTTTTTTGAGTTCAAAAGGTTTACTAAATCTTCTGGAGTCGAAACAGGGTTTTGATCTACTTTGATAATGATAATTCCTTCCTTAATCCCCGCACTTCGTAATTTTCCTGGGCCAATTGTTGCTATTTTGACTCCATTTTTGATTTTAAGTATTCTCATGTCTTCTGAAGTGATTTTCTTAAAAGTTGCTCCCAAAGCGGTAAGCTTATTAATTTCAACTTTGTCCATCATTTTTGTTTTACCTTCTTTATTACGTAAGGTTAGTTGGATCAATTTTTCTGAAGAACCTCTCTTAATTGTTAACGAAATTTTATCTCCAGGTCTGAATTTGCCAACTTGTTCTTGTAGTGCTGGAACGGAATTAATAGTTAATGATCCAATTTTTGTAATAACATCACCCTCTTGTACACCTGCGTCGGCTGCGGCACCTTCTGTAATTAATCCTGTTACAAGAACTCCATCTGTGTTATTTAAATCTTTTTCGTTGGCAATTTCCTGGCTAATATCAGCCAATGCAACTCCGATAAACGCACGCTGAACCAATCCAAATTTTAATAAATCATCGGTAACTTTTTTTACAATGTCCGCAGGAACTGCAAATGAATAACCTGAATATGAGCCTGTTCTTGACGCAATGGCTGTATTTATACCGATTAATTCACCCCGAACGTTAACAAGGGCACCACCACTATTACCGGGGTTGACTGCGGCATCTGTTTGAATAAATGATTCTAATGGAAATATCTCTTTACTCTCATCGTATTTCAACAAATCAATGTCCCTGGCTTTTGCACTCACAATTCCAGCGGTAACTGTAGAATTTAAGTTGAAAGGATTGCCAACGGCAAGAACCCATTCGCCAATTCTGACGTTGTCGGAATTCCCAAATGAAATAAATGGAAGTCCCGTTTCTTCAATTTTCAATAATGCGATATCTGTACTTGGGTCAGCACCAACTAACTTAGCTTTATAACTTTTATCATTGTCTAAAGTGATTTGAATGTTGTCAGCGTCATCGATTACGTGATTATTGGTAACGATATAGCCGTCTTCAGAAATAATGACTCCAGAGCCAGTTGCTTGTTGTTTTCTGTTTCCTTCTCCTGGGCCATAAAAAAATTCATAAAATGGATCTCGCCTGAACTCTTGGGTGAATTCGTTAGTGACATGAACGACCGTGTTCAATGTTATTTCTGCTGCAAAGGTAAAATCCATCGCCAATTCTGGATTGAAACCAGTTTGAATATTCACTGTTTTTATTGGTTCAACATCGGATCTGTTCTGATCTATAATGTTTTTTCTTTCAGAAGAAGTATTGCTTTTATTTGTCTCGAAAGCGTTGTAAATGGCCATTGTAAATACCACCATTGCCCCTCCAATGATTCCTGCTAAAATTGTCTTTCCTAATGTTTTCATTGATGTTGCTAATTATTTTTTATTCAAAATAAATTCATAACCGTTCAAAACTGTTGTTTAGTTGGCTAAATTTGTTCTTAAGTGAATAACGCTTGAAATAGTGACTTGTTTCATTATTATGCTGTTAAAAGTTGTTAACGTTGAAAGCTTTGAGATATATACTGGTTTTGTTATTAGGAGTTAGCATAGGTGTTGGCATCCTATTGATAGCAGGTTATGATAAACAAGCAGTCAATCAGCAACCATTAAAAACAGCACATATAGCTAAAGTTGTTAAACCAACAGAAGTTATTGAACCAAAATTGGCAACCGAAACGGTCTCGAAATCTGAAGAAATAGCCAGCAGTCAGTTGAATCGTAAAATTGATCGATTAGCAGACTCATTGCTATCCTTAAAATCAAGGGTAGATAGCTTAAGTAATTTTCAAATTAGTGATACGATTATATTTGCTGATTCCGCAAAATTAGTTCTTGACTCTATTGATATACGGGGTGAAGAAATAGTTGTGCAACGAGATGTGTTGTTGTCGACAGAGTTGGTTAAAATAGAGTTCTCAGATTCGGAAAATGAAATTGATTCAAGTAATGTCTTGATTGATTCATTAAAATCGGCCTTAAATATAATGGCTGATCCTGCGGTGGAGTTTTTGAAAATAGAGCTTTGGAAATCACCACTGAACTATCGAGGGTATAAAATGTCGAAATCTACATTGGTGATATATGGACTGATAAATGAATTGGTGATTAAAGTATATGCAGACGAAGAGTGTATCTTTTTAACAACTAATGAAGCCAATTATCAATTTGAACAGACTGTTGATTTTAAAGAACTTTGTATTGTTGCAAAACCATGATGAAATTTCATAAATACCAAGGAACTGGAAACGATTTTATTGTTTTTGACAATCGTGAAGGAGAAGTAATTAATGCTAACGCTGCGTTTGTTAGGAAATGGTGTGATAGAAAATTCGGTATTGGTGCTGATGGTATGATTTTTATAGTGGATCATCCCGAGTGTGATTTTGAAATGATTTATTTCAATGCTGATGGATCTCAAAGTTTTTGTGGAAATGGGAGTAGATGTGCCGTTCTTTTTGCCAAATCAATAGGAATAATTACTTCAAAGGCAACGTTTGTTGCAATTGATGGAATGCACTCAGCAGAAATCGACCAAAATGACTTGGTACATTTGCGGATGAAAGATGTTAATTTAGTGGAAGAAGAAGAAGGATGTTTCTTTATAGACACCGGTTCGCCTCATTACATAGAATATGTCAACGACATAAAATCAGTTGATGTAGTAAAAAAAGGAGAAGAAATAAGGTATTCGAGTCGATTTAAAGAGGTTGGAACTAATGTGAATTTTGTAGGAGTAGGAGAAGATAGATTGTTGGTGCGAACTTATGAACGTGGGGTAGAAGATGAAACGCTCAGTTGCGGTACTGGGGTTACGGCCGTGGCTATAAGTGCCGCTCGAGAAGATCTCGGGATTTACGAAGTTCTTATTCAAACGATGGGGGGAACCCTAGAGGTTTCATATGAAAAGACTGGGCCAATGAATTATACTAATATCAGTTTAATTGGTCCTGCATTAAAGGTGTTTGAAGGAGTTATCAATGAATAGAGAAAGATTAACCAATATAGCGGAAATGAACGAATCGTTCTTGAGTGATGGTTTCTTTATTGTTCTATTTCATGCTAACAGAATTCCACCACACTTAGGTCTAGTTGCAAATAGAAAGTATTTTAGTCTAACGGCTACAGAAACACAAGTTGATATAGACATTAATCCAATCTGGAGAGTTATTAGAAGCAAGTCAATAGAGACTATTTTCATTAAAGTTGATTACGACCCGAATTTAGAGAATTTAACTATGATTTTCGAAAATTATGATAATGTATTGGGCAGGGAATTTACATGTTTATTACCGATAAAAGATTTTTTCGAAAGGGAATGTCGTATGAATGTTGAGGGAGTTAATTTTGTATTTGATTTAATAAAAAAGCTCAAAGAAAAAGAATTGATATTGCAAACTTTTCATTTAAATCTGGATGATCATATTGATGAAGGAAGTTTTCAGCTACAAGAATACACATTAGACGATATTTATACTAGAATTTCGGACATACAACGCACTTGCTAAATGCTAATTGCAGGTAACATAAAACTGCTGGCTCTAGAGCCTGAACATATAGACCTTTTGTATGATTGGGAAAATGACATTAATATTTGGAGAGTTAGCCAAACAGTGGTTCCTTATTCTAAAGAATTGCTTCAGCAATACATCAGTTCTGCACAAGATATTCAAGTTCATGGTCAGATTCGTTTTATTATTTCACATAAGGATAAGCCCGTAGGTACAATTGAGCTCTTTGATTACGATCCTGTGAACGCAAGAGCGGGAGTAGGGATTATGCTTGATAATTCGCATAGAAGAGAAGGTATTGCATCAAAATCGTTGCAAATAATTGTTAAATATTCTAAAGAGATTCTTCTTCTTAATCAGCTCTATTGTAATATTATAGAAGAGAACACCATAAGTAAAAGGCTATTTGAAGGTGCGGGATTTATATCAACGGGTAAAAAATTAGATTGGATCAGATGTCAAAATGGATATCAGTCTGTGATGTTCTATCAGCTTTTATTGAATCAAGAATAAAGTTTTAACGAGATTGTGAAAAAGTCAAAAAGAACAAGGTCTATTTTAGTATTGATGATTACTAGTATAGTCGCATTGAGTTCGATTTTTTTGTACCCTTATTATACTCTTTATAAAGCCGGTAATTTAGAAAACATCACTGGTGATTCGGATCAGTTAAGCATATTTATCTCAGAGAAGATTCAATTTAAAGACCTGGGCGTGTATATGAAAAATAACGGTTGGATTCGAGATGAAGTTAGTTTCAATAAAGTGATAAAGCACAAAGACAAAGGTGATGAGTGGTTACTTCCAGGGATTCAATTACTAAAGAAAGAATGGGATAATAAAACATTGGTGAACCAGTTGTATCTTGGCCGTAACCTTGGAGAAGTTGAAATTACATTCAATCATGTACGATTAAAGAAGGAGCTTGCAGAGCGGTTGTGTTCTTTTGTCTCGGCGTCCGAAGAGGAGTTCGAAGAGCTTTTGTATGATCAAAATTTTTGCAGTCAATATGGATTTAATGATGAGACAATTATGACTATGTTCTTGCCAGATACATATCGGGTTAAGTACGATATTACTGCTGCAGCATTGTTCGACCGCATGGCGCAAGAATATAAAAAGTTCTGGACTGAATCTAATTTAGCAAAAGCAAAATCATTAGGCCTGTCACAAAGTGAAATTTCTATTTTAGCATCACTAGTGCAAGCTGAACAAAGTAGAAAAATTGATGAACAACCGATAATTGCCGGCTTATATCTGAATCGATTAAATAGAGGTATGCGCTTGGAAAGCGACCCTACTTTGGTATTTGCACATGGTGATTTCACAATAACATGGGTTAAGAATGAACACAAGGAAATCAACTCTCCATACAACACGTACTTGAACGATGGCCTACCACCAGGGCCAATTAATTTGCCCGAAAAATCAGCGATAACCAGTGTTTTGAACCCAGCCAGCCATGATTACGTTTTTATGTGTGCAAAACCAGAGACAGGGGGCTATCATAATTTTGCTAAAACATATAACCAGCATCTTGTGTATGCCAGACAATACCAAAAATGGAATCGAGAGTTTCACAAAAAAAAGAACATTAATTAGCCTAGACATTATTCTTGTATATACAAACACATGTTGGCCATACCGGTATGGCCAGTAGTGGAATCGCTACAATTGTAGTATGAGCGCAAGGCATATTGATGATTTTTTTTCAGAGAAATATTCAATTTACTTGTGTATTCAATAGTAGACAACCCTATTTTGTTTTGATAATTCGATGCGCCAAGCTCATGTAGTTTTTGGTTTTTAGACAAGTCCCACAATTCTAATTTTTCAGCATATGGATGCATGTGGCTTCCAGCAGCCATCGCGATAGCGTTTTCAGTCAGGTTTAACATGTTGGTGATATTGGTAGTCCAGACTTCATCATTTTTACTCAATTTCCAGTGTCCAGTGTATGTTCTGCCGTAATCATCAGCATACGGGTTGTATTTTGCATTTGGAGGATAAGAGATGTGACAGGAGCTGTTAGAATCAATTCCACAAATTAGGACTGGGCTGTACAAATCAGAAGTAGGAGAGTTAAAACCACCTTCTGGTCCTCCGATTTGCGTAGTTACGAATGGAGTTTGTGGATAAAGGGCTTTCATTTCATTAGGTGCATGCTTGTTTGAATAAAAGAAAATGGTAATTTCTTGATAGGTATCCATATTAATGGGAAAAGTATTGTGGTTCAAAGCTTGAGAAAAGAATGCTAAATTATTTGGTGTATAAATTGGTATTCCTGTTCCCGTGGGCAATGCAATACGTGTTTGGCCAGCAGTAAGTGTGAAAATTCTTTTTTCACTTCCTAAAGTTTTGATGTCCCATGGATATGAATCGGGCTCGCCATAATTCAAATTGTTGTGACATAAATAGTCGTCCAAAATTTGTTGGTCATTCTTAGCATTAAAGACTTTACATTGGTATCCAGTCAGCCAAATCACTTTTTCTTTGATATCCGATAAATCTACAAGAGTGAATGAGCTGTAAGGTCCTGTCATAGATCGATAAATGGTATCGATATTTAATATGTCGGATTTAACAACTAATGAATCTAATCTTGGTTCTAAGCCGATTAAAGATTGTGATAGGTTTTCTTTTTGCCAATCTTTAAAGTTAGGCCGATTTTCGATCTCCACGCAACCAACAATGGATATTGCAAAAAGGAATAAAACAAGATAATTAAGCATGAACCTCAAAGTTATAAATACCATGCAGAAATATGATTAGTTGAAAATAATTTCAACGAAATTTTACAAGGCGTCGTTAATAAATTTTACAACATCAGTTTGATTCGAAGTATTAAACCACTGTATATCAGTATCCTTTTTGAACCAAGTCATTTGCCGTTTAGCAAACCTTCGTGTGTTTATCTTGATTTTATCAATAGCTTTTTCTAGGCTGCATTTGCCCTCAAAAAACTCGAATAGCTCTCTGTATCCAACTGTTTGAAGAGCATTTAATTTCATTTTTGTTTGAAGATTTTTCACTTCATCTACAAGCCCGTATTCAATCATCTGATCTACTCTTTGATTGATTCGAGCATAAATAATTTCCCGTTCTTCAAAAAGACCAATTTTAATAATATTAAAGGGCCTGATTAATTTAGGTTTTGTTCTGAAAGATGAATACGGCTTACCTGTTAATCGGCAAACTTCAACGGCTCGAATTAATCTTTGTGGATTATCAATATCCATTAGCTTATAGTGAGCAGGATCTCTATTTTTTAGTTCATCTTGTAATATTTTAATACCCTTTTTTTTGTATTCAGAAATTACCTCTTGGCGAACCAATTCATTAGAAGGGATGTCATCAATTCCATTATGCACAGCATTTATGTACAATCCAGAACCACCGGTCATTATGGCTACATTATTAGTAGAATATAGCTGTTCGAGAAGGCTTAAAACATCCTGTTCAAACTTACCAACAGAATAGGGCTCGTCAACAGAGAGAAAGTCTATGAGGTGGTGGGGAATACCTTTCATTTCAATTTCAGTTGGTTTCGCAGTACCAATCGACATTTCTTTATAGAATTGTCTCGAATCAGCCGAAATTATTTCGCAATTAAATTGCTTTGCTATTTTAACCGCAAATTCGGTTTTTCCAATGGCTGTCGGGCCTACTATTGAAATAAGGTGATTCAATTAGATGTCGTCAATGGAAAAAGTGCTGTCTAAACGCACACCTTTTTCTGTTTGTTTTACAGTGCAGCATTGGTTAATGGGATCGTGTTCGAGAAATAAAATGAACTCATTTTCTGTGGCAAGATTTAAGAATTCTATTTTCTCATCTAACGTTAAAAGTGGTCTGGTGTCATAACCCATGACATAGGGGAGAGGAATGTGACCAACACTGGGTAAAAGGTCAGCCATAAAAGCGATGGTTTTTCCTTTGTAATTAATCATTGGAATCATTTGACTTTCTGTATGGCCATCAGCAAAAAAGAAATTAATGCCGGGTATGCCTTCTTCTGTAATTCGGCCGCTTCTGACGACGTGCTTTAATTGACCACTTTCCTCAATGGGTTTAATATTTTCACTTAGAAAAGATGCTTTTTCTCTTTGATTGGGCTCTGTAGCCCATTTCCAATGATGTTTATTACTCCAGAAAGTTGCATTTTTAAATGCAGGTTCTAGCAATGTTTTATCGGCATTCCAGCAGATAGCCCCGCCGCAGTGATCGAAGTGCAAGTGCGTAAGAATTACATCTGTAATATCACTTCTCTCAAAGCCATGTTTTGCTAGAGATTTATCCAATGAATCATCACCAAACAAGTAATAGTGTCTAAAAAATTTATCACTTTGTTTGTTGCCAATGCCGCAATCAATAAGGATAAGTTTTTTGCCATCTTCGATTAGCATACATCGGAGAGCCCAATCACACATATTTTTACTGTCGCTAGGGTTAGTTTTGCTCCAAATGGATTTAGGTACAACACCGAACATAGCACCGCCATCTAATTTAAAATATCCAGTATTTATTGAATAAATCTTCATTGATTTGAACCTAATTTAAAATAGTATTCTTATAGCTACAAAATCAATTTAAATGATTTTGTCAGCCTTAGTCAACCTTAAACCGTAATAATACAGATTATTCGCTAAAAATTGAACATTGTTCTGTGTATAAGGTTAAAAGTGAATTAGCTTGAGACACTATTTGTATCTATATTTTAGCAATATGTTAAAAGTTCACTTTATTGCTATCGGAGGGAGTGCGATGCATAACTTAGCAATAGCACTTCATCACAAAGGTTATTTGGTAACTGGTTCAGATGATGAAATATTTGAACCTTCCAAAGGAAGACTAGCAAAATATGGACTTTTACCTGAAAAGATTGGTTGGAACACAGCAAAAGTTGATATAGAATTAGACGCGGTAATCGTAGGAATGCATGCTAGAGAAGATAATGTAGAATTAAATAAGGCTCAAGATTTAGGTTTGAAAATATTTTCATATCCTGAATTTATATATGAACAAACCAAGAATAAAAAAAGAGTAGTAATTGGAGGAAGTCACGGTAAGACTTCGATTACGTCAATGATTCTTCACGTATTGCAGTATCACGAATTAGATGCGGATTACCTAGTTGGGGCTCAGTTATCCGGATTTGATTGTATGGTGCGCCTCTCAGATTCTGCTTCTATCGCGATTATAGAGGGAGATGAATATTTGTCGTCCCCAATAGATAGACGTCCAAAATTCCACTTATATCAACCGGATATTGCGCTTCTAAGTGGCATTGCTTGGGATCATATCAATGTGTTCCCAACTTTCTCAAATTATGTTGAACAATTTGATACGTTTATTGATAAAATAACAGTAGATGGGGCATTAATTTATTTTGATGGTGATGAAGAGGCTGTTGGAGTTGCTGAAAGGGCTCGCAAGGAAATTAGAAAATATACATATGGCACTCATGATCATTTTATTGAAGAAGGAGTGACGTGTTTGAAAACAGATGTAGGCGATGTACGTATTGCTGTTTTTGGAGATCACAATTTGCAAAATTTAAATGGAGCCAAATTAGTGTGTAGAGAATTGGGCCTTTCCGAAGATCAATTTTACGTTGCAATAGCTACATTTCAGGGAGCGTCAAAACGCTTGGAATTGGTTAAGAGAACAAATAATGCAGTGATGTATAAAGATTTTGCGCATTCGCCAAGTAAATTGAAAGCAACAACAAATGCACTGAAACAGCAATATCCAAAAAGGGAATTAATAGCTTGCATGGAACTGCATACTTTTAGTTCATTGAACAAAGAGTTTTTGACCGAATACAATGGTGCGATGATTGCAGCTGACAGGGCATTGGTTTATTTCGACCCTAAAGTTCTAATACATAAAAAGCTGAGTCCATTAAGTAAGGAAGATGTCATGGAGGCTTTTGCAACTGCTAATGTGGAAGTTTATATAGAGTCCGAAACAATCATTGATGAACTTCGAAAACTGAGTTGGAAGGGCAAAAATTTATTAATGATGAGTTCAGGTAATTTCAATGGTGTTAATTTTGGAGAATTGGCAGATGAGTTGATGTGATATTGGGTCCTGAATCTTAAACCGGCTAAAATAATCAAAAGCAATTTTAGCCACTCGAACAAAAATTACTACATTTGCACCCCTTAAGTAAAGTCTAACGGTAAAGGCTATGTTTAATTCCTCTCACAATTACCGATAAGTGAGATACAAATTGAAAGCCATATGGCAGACGAGAAAAAAATCGCTAAAAACGAAGAAGCGAAGTCAGAAAAGGTGCAAGAAGTAGCCGCAGAAGCACCAAGTCAAGTTGCGGAAAAAGAAATTTCAGAAGAAACCCCTAACGAAAAAGAGGCACCAGAAGTAGTTGCTGAAGAAGCAGCGGCAGAACCTGTTGCAGTGGAAGAGGCACCAGAAGTAGTTGCTGAAGAAGCAGCAACAGAACCTGTTGCAGAAGAAGATGCACCAGAAGTAGTTGTTGAAGAAGCAGCGGCAGAACCTGTTGCAGAAGAAGAGGCGCCAGAAGTAGTTGCCGAAGAAGCAGCAGCAGAACCTGTTGCAGAAGAAGAGGCGCCTAAAGTAGTTGCCGAAGAAGCAGCAGAAGAAGAGGCGCCAGCAGTAGTTGCTGAAGCAGTAGCAGCAGAACCTGTTGCAGAGGAAGAGTCTGCAATATTGGCTGAAGCACCAGCAGATGAAAATGTTGCTCCAGAGGATTTTGATTGGGATGCTTTTGAAGCTGGAATTGAAGGATATTCAAAAGAAGACATCGTTAAATACGATGAAATGTACGATGGTACGCTTACCTCAATAACAGAAAAAGAAGTAGTGAGCGGATCTGTTGTTGCAATTACCAAAAAAGAGGTAGTTGTTAATATAGGATACAAGTCTGAAGGTGTAGTGCCGATTAACGAATTCAGATATAATCCTGAACTCAAAATTGGAGACCCTGTTGATCTTTTTATCGAAAAACAAGAAGATAAAACTGGACAGTTAGTTGTCTCTCATAAAAGAGCAAGAACCCACAAGGCCTGGGATAGGGTAAATGAGGTGCTGAAAACAGGCGAAGTAATTACTGGATTTGTAAAATGCAGAACAAAAGGCGGTTTAATTGCTGATGTTTTTGGAATAGAAGCATTTTTACCTGGTTCTCAAATCGACGTGAAGCCAATAAGAGATTACGATTTGTATGTAGGAAAGAACATGGAATTCAAGGTAGTTAAAATAAACCATGAATTTAGAAATGTAGTTGTTTCGCACAAAGCATTGATTGAAGCGGAACTTGAGCAACAAAAGAAACTAATTATAGGAACACTTGAAAAAGGTCAGGTTCTTGAAGGTACAGTTAAAAACATCACTTCATACGGGGTATTTATTGATCTTGGCGGTGTCGATGGACTGGTTCATATTACAGATCTTTCTTGGGGTAGAGTAAACCATCCAGAGGAAATTGTTGAGCTCGACCAAAAATTGAATGTTGTTATTCTGGATTTTGATAATGACAAGAAAAGAATAGCATTGGGCTTAAAGCAATTGCAAGAGCATCCTTGGGAAGCACTTCAGACAGAGCTTAAAGTAGGCGATGCTATTAAAGGTAAAGTGGTTGTTATTGCTGATTATGGTGCATTTATTGAGATTGCGCCTGGAGTGGAAGGATTGGTTCACGTTTCTGAAATGAGCTGGTCACAGCATCTAAGAAGTGCACAAGATTTCTTGAAAGTTGGCGATGAAGTAGAAACGCAAGTATTGACTTTAGACAGGGAAGAAAGAAAAATGTCTTTAGGAATTAAGCAACTTATGCCAGACCCTTGGGCTGAAATAGAATCAAAATACCCAATTGAATCTAAGCACAAAGCGAGAGTTAAAAACTTCACAAATTTTGGTGTGTTTGTTGAGCTGGAAGAAGGAATTGATGGATTAATTCACATTTCTGATCTTTCTTGGGCCAAAAAAATCAAGCATCCATCAGAGTTTTGTAATGTAGACGACGAATTAGATGTCCTTGTATTAGAGCTCGATAAAGAAGGTCGTAGATTGTCTCTTGGTCATAAACAACTTGAAGAGAATCCATGGGATGTTTTTGAGTCTGTATTTGTTGATGGCTCCGTGCATCAAGGTACAGTTATTAAACTTCAAGACAAGACTGGAATTATATCTCTACCTTATGGTGTTGAAGGATATGCGCCTGCTAAACACATGAAGAAGGAGGACGGTTCAAAAGTTGAGGCAGAAGATGTACTTGATTTTAAAGTGTTGGAGTTCAATAAAGATTCGAAAAAAATCATTGTTTCTCATACATTAACCTACTCTAATGAAGTGGAAAGTGGAGTAAGTAAGAAGAAGAAAGATGGTGGAGGTGCTTCAAAGGCGGTGAAAGATCTAAATTCTAAACAAGAAAAAACAACTCTTGGTGATTTAGATGCATTATCTGCTTTAAAAGAGAAAATGGAAAAAGGTAAATAAACTTTTACTCTTTATATCAAAGCCTCAGTTTTAGCTGGGGCTTTTTTTTGCCTTAATTTTTTAGTGTTGAATTTGGATTTGACGGAATACAACGGAGTAGTTGTATAAAATTTCGCAAAACATTTTGAGGAAGTATTAGAAATCTTCGAAAACACCCAATCCGAAAAGTGCAAAATCATATTTTACTGGGTCATTTGAATCCATTTTTCGTAAAGCGGTATCTAGCTCTAGTACGGCTTTCCAGTCATTTTGTTTTCTATTGAGCAATCCTAAGTGTCTAGCTACTCGTCCAGAATGGACATCTAATGGGCAGGATAGGAGTGAGGGAGAAATAGACCAAATACCTAAATCTACCCCTTGTTGATCTTTCCTGCACATCCACCGTAAAAACATATTCAATCGTTTAGCTGCACTTCCTGTTTCAGGATTAGCAACGTGTTTACTTGTTCTGGTAGAAGCTGGTCTAAGAAACCTTTTTCTAAAATGAATTAATGCATGAAACAAATCCTTATCAAAATCCCGAATCCCTGTCTGAAAAGCATTTTCAAGTGAGTCATATTCTATATAAATCGAACGCAAAGCTTTAATAAAAAAAACAGCATCTTGCCCATTGAAAGTTCTGTGTTTGAAATCTTGAAACCGCCCCAGCTGCTTATCCGATGCCGTCATGGTAAAGTCATGTGGAGAATTCCCCATAATTCGCATCCATTTTTTTGCATTTTTTATTATTGTGGCTCTCTGACCCCATGAAATTGTCGCCGTACAAAACCCTGCTATTGCAATGTCTTCGGAATTGGAAAACTGATGCGGGATCTGAATTGGATCCTTGTCGATAAAGCTAGATTGATTGTATTTCAGCACTTTTTCTTCAAGAAAAAGAGTAAGCTCTTGTTGTTTCATATGGCTTTTGAATTATAGACTTATTTAACTATAATTCCGTCCTTCATTTTAATGGTTCTATCGGCTAGATGTGCAAATTCTTCATTGTGTGTTACAATAACAAAAGTTTGTTGGAAATCGTTTCTTAGGACTTTAAACAAATCATAAAGGTCTCTTGCATTTTGTGAGTCTAAATTACCCGAAGGCTCGTCGGCAAGAATTAAATCAGGATCATTAATTAGCGCTCGTGCAACAGCAACCCGCTGTTGTTCTCCACCCGATAGTTCTGAAGGTTTATGATGCAATCTATCGTTTAACCCAAGGTGTTGTAATAGTGAAGTAGCTTTTTCTTGAACTTGTTTCTTTTGTCTTTTACCAATAAAACCAGGAATACATACATTTTCCAGCGCGGTAAATTCGGGTAAAAGGTTATGAAACTGGAAAACAAAACCAATGTGCTGATTCCTGAATTTAGCTAATTCTTTTTTCCCCATCAAAGCAATATCCGTGTCGTTGAAAATAATCTCGCCAGAATCCGGTTTGTCCAAGGTTCCTAATATCTGTAGAAAAGTTGTTTTACCAGCTCCAGAAGCGCCAACAATTGCTAAAATTTCTCCTTTTTTAACTCGAAAATTAACGCCCTTTAAAACGGCCAAAGGTCCAAATGACTTAAAAATATTTCTAGTTTCAATCATGCGCATTAAATATAGTTAATCAAAGCGCTTAAACCATTCTGCAACTGCAGGAAAATGATCGGAAGGAGCTTTTGGATGAGTGAGCATATCAATATGGCCATAGTTCGCCAGATTTCCATTTCTTTTTCCGATTAACAAGGTTTGTGTATTTTTATTTGCACCCGTTTCATCAATGAGTTGTTGAACATCTGAAGGGTTGCCTAATACACGATCTTTAATTCCGTTAATGTAAAGAGTAGGTGGCAAATTAAGTCCACGGATTGATTCTTTATAATTAAAGCCATCAATAGAATCAATCCAATCGTTACTTTTTAGCCAAATATCTGTTTGTAAATAAAAATTTTTAGGTTCATTTTCTGCTCCTAATTTCCAATCCTTTGCTGGAAAGTACCCTTTCTTACTGATAGCGAATCGACCTAGCCAGCTCCACCCTAAATCAATCAATAATTTTTTTTGTAATGTCTTTATGTAGATTTTTCGTTTTGTTCCAAAAAATACCATAGAACAAACTCTTTTATCATTAAATCGTGCTAAATAGCCCAATAGTAAAACACCTCCCCAGCTGTGTGCTCCAAAATGAATTTTAGAGAAAGGTCTAATGTTTTTTATTTTCTCCAGGTATCTAGGAATATCAACAGTGATTTGTTCGAATTGCGAATGGTTGTGTTTTGAAGATACTTTTGGCATACTTTCACCTTTCCCTCTCATATCTGGAACATAGACGTCGAAGCCCAACTGACTCAAGTAGGGTGCTAAGCCTTTTCCTCCTTTGGTATAGAATATTTTGCCGTTTTCAATAGATCCGTGTAACAGCAGCACAGGAACATCATTGTTACTTTTATAAAATCGATGCAAGGCAACTTGGTCTGCATCTATTGTTATGTGGTGTTTTTCATAGCTCATATTTCTTCAAATATCAAGGACATAAACATAACTGAAATAATTTTGAATTTGATTTATTAAAATTACTTTTGAACAAACTAAATCGGAATAAATGAATTTACACGAGTACCAAGGTAAATCTATACTTGCAAGTTATGGAGTTGCGATTCAAAGAGGAGAAGTTGCCGCTTCAGCGGAAGAGGCAATCACCGTTGCAAAAAAGTTGAATAAAGAAACAGGAACAGATTGGTTCATTGTTAAAGCGCAAATTCATGCTGGAGGTAGAGGAAAAGGTACTGTCAAAGAATCAGGCTCTAGCGGTGTTGTTATTGCAAAAGGGTTGGATGAAGTTTCTGAAAAAGTGAATGGAATTGTCGGAGGACACTTAGTTACAGCTCAAACGTCAAAAAGTGGCAAACTGGTACGAAAAGTCCTAATTGCAGAAGATGTGTATTATCCAGGAGATGAGGAGCCTGAAGAATATTACATGTCTGTTTTACTTAATAGGGAAACAAGTAAGAATATAATTATGTACTCTCCAGAGGGAGGAATGAACATTGAAGAAGTAGCAGAAAAAACACCAGAGCTTATATTTAAGGAAGAAATAGACCCTAAAGTCGGTATACAGGGATTTCAATGTAGAAAAGTTGCATTTAATTTGGGGCTTTCTGGAAAAGCAATGAAAGAAATGGCAAAGTTCGTAAAAGCTTTGTATAATGCCTACGAAGGTTGTGACGCTTCAATGTTTGAAATTAACCCGGTGCTTAAGACCTCTGATTCTCGAATTATTGCTGTGGATTCAAAAGTCAGCTTAGATGGCAATGCTTTATACAGGCATCCTGATTATGCTGCTTTAAGAGACACGTCAGAAGAGGATCCCATTGACGTAGAAGCGGGTGAAGCAGGGCTTAATTACGTAAATCTAGATGGTAACGTAGGTTGCATGGTGAACGGAGCTGGGTTAGCAATGGCAACAATGGACATTATAAAGCTTTCGGGAGGTAATCCGGCAAATTTCTTAGATGTAGGTGGAACGGCGGACGCCGAAAGAGTTGAAACAGCTTTTAAAATAATTTTGAGAGACCCAAATGTAAAGGCAATACTTGTTAATATTTTTGGTGGTATCGTTCGGTGTGATCGTGTAGCGAATGGCGTAGTTCAAGCGTATAAAAACATTGGAAATATACCCGTACCTATAATTGTAAGGCTGCAGGGGACAAATGCAGTTGAAGCTAAGCAAATAATAGACAAGTCAGGACTTAATGTTCACTCAGCAATTACTCTTCAGGAGGCAGCCGATTGCGTCAAGGCGGTCGTTGCGAATAATGGATGACTGTCGAGGTTATTCAGTATGGTCTATGGCTTTCTTGTAAAATCAATTGAGAGTGAATTGACGCAATACCTCATTCCCGTTGAAGTTGGACCATCGTTAAAAATATGCCCTAAGTGCGAGCCGCATTTTGCACATAAGATTTCTGTTCTTGCCATTCCAAGTGTATAGTCTTTTTCATGCTTTACTTTGTTTCCGGTAACTTCATTATCAAAACTAGGCCAGCCACAACCACTTTCAAACTTGTTTTCACTATTAAACAACTCTTCGCCGCACCCTTTGCAGCAATAATTTCCGGATTCGAAGTGTGCATTATATTTTCCAGAAAATGGCCTTTCCGTGCCTTTTTTTCTCAAAACATGGAATTCATCATTGGTTAATTGAGCTTTCCATTCCTTATCGGTTTTACGAATAATAAATTTCTTTTCCTTCATATGACAACGAAGTTTATCTTTAAAACGTTATAAAGGTATTGCAAATAAATATATTGTGAGTAAAAACAGAATTCAAAGATGGTATCGGAATGTTTTAACTCAAAATGAGTCTACATCAACATTTCTAATTGCGGTAATTACAGCAATATTGTCATTACCAGTATTCATATTGGTATATGCTTATGTGCCTGAGATTTCTCTTCCGTTCGGAGAGGAAACCAGGGTAGATCATGTTATAACTTTTGTATTTGTATTCGCAACTGTTTATTTGTTGGTTAAAAAGCTCCGTTTAATTGTTTATGGTTTAGCCATCATCGGGTTGCTGGTTTTAACTTATACTAATTTCAGTGGCACCTATGGATTGAAGGATTTGTATCATGATTATTCAACCATGCTCTATAGTATTCAAGCAAAACACGAAAAAACCAGCTTTGAAGTTTGGCAGGACGTTCAATTTAGAAACGCTCAAGGTATTTTAGATGCTGTAGATTATAAAAATGAAAGAGTACGGAATTTAGGAGCGAATTATGCTATTTCTAATTTTCAGGATTATCAATACTTGCACCGTCATAGAAAAATGCTACAATATTTTAGTATTTTCAAAGAAGTCAGAGCGAGATGGAACTACGTATTTGATCCTTTTGGAGAAGATTATTTTTCACTGGTTAGTGAGACCATTGACCAATTAAATTATGATGATCAGTTTAAAGGCGATTGTGATGATTACTCTATTTTAATTGGAGGGCTAATTAAATCAATTGGTGGCGAAGTTAGACTTGTTAGAACGAAAGTAGCCATGAAGGACTCGTCTATCGTTGGGCACTTATATCCTGAAGTTAAAATTGGCGATTCGAAATCTTTGGAAGCGGCTATATATATAATTAAAGCAGAATTATTTCATAAAGAGTCAAAAGACAATGCAGTGCACTATTTTAAAGATGACGATGGGTACATTTGGTTAAATTTTGATTACAATGCAAATTATCCTGGTGGACGCTATCAAAGTTTAGTAAGAGAAAGTGTGTTAGTTTTATAAAACAGAAATTGAAATACACAATACTAGGCTAGAAATAAGTTTATCAGTAGTTAATTTTTCAAAAATGATATATTTTTAATTGAATGATTCTATTATTATCCCCCGCCAAATCGTTAGACTTTGAATCTAAACCACATATTGCTGAAAACAGTCAGCCGGAATTCATCATTGAATCACATTATTTAATAAAGAAACTAAAGAAATTATCGGCCAAACAGCTTGGGACATTAATGAACATAAGTGCTGATTTATCGGATTTAAATCACCAACGATTTCAAGAATGGTCCGTTCCATTTTCAATTGAAAATTCAAAACAAGCTGTGCTATCATTTACAGGTGAAGCTTACCGAGGTTTAGATGCTAGTTCACTGAGCGAATCGGAATTGAATTTCGCTCAAAATCATATGCGGATTTTATCGGGTTTATATGGGGCTTTGAAGCCGTTAGATTTAATTCAACCCTACCGTTTGGAGATGGGTGCTCGATTTCCTGTAACGCCTAAGGTTAAAAATCTTTATGATTTTTGGCAAGATAAGCTAACAGAATCTCTAAAAATTGACCTTGCGGGTAAACCGCTAGTCAATTTAGCATCTGTTGAATATGCGAAAACCATTAGGATAAAAAAGTTAGATGCGGAAGTTGTAACACCTGTTTTTAAAGAGTGGAAAAATGGCGAATTTAAAACAATAATGACTTACGCAAAAAGGGCTAGAGGGTTAATGGCTCGATTTGCGATCACCAATCAACTGCAGGATATTGAGCATTTAAAACTATTTAATCTAGACGGTTATGAATATAATCAAGCAGAATCATCAGAATGGAATTGGATATTTACTAGAGGATAAAAATAATTCTTTCATTTTCTTATTATTTGACATTTGAGTATTTGAACTTAATAAGTTCTAAAGTTTATCTTTTACCAAATAATTGATATCACAATGAAGAGAGTTCGACAATTTTATTAGTAGTTAAAATTAAATTGTTAATAGATATATTATGGCTAATTGTCGATAATGTTAAAATTTAACTAAATTGACTGTGATAACTTAATAAAAAAGAAAATTATGGAAGAAACAACAATGGAAGCTGGTACTGCGAAAAGACCAGCGTTTTTAACGGTTTTATGTATATTAACTTTTATTGGTGCTGGCTTAGGCCTTCTTGGTGGTTTTGGCCAGTTTGCGATAGATGCAACTATGGGTGGAGTGACTGTCCTTGCTAATGTACTATGTATTGTCGGGGCGATTATGATGATGAAATTGAAAAAAATGGGATTTTTCCTCTACTTGGTCGGTGAATTGCTTCCGTTAATTTATACTTTTTTAGTTCTTGGCGGTCTCGGCGCAATGAGCATTCCAATGTTGGGAGATGCAATTATTGTTGCTTATATAGTTGCCTTAGTTTTTCCTTTAGCATTTATCGTAATGTATGGATTGAACTTGAAGCACATGAAATAATACATACTGTTTTATACGAATTTAAAGGCCTTCGAAAGAAGGTCTTTTTTTTTGTGCTGATTTTCTAATAATTGCAACTTAAAAGTTTCGTAAGAATCTTGATGCCTGAAGTTGTTCTTATATATTTGCATTTATGAAAGCAAAAATCAATACAGATAAAGGTACAATGGATGTAGAATTCTATGAGAAGGACGCTCCGAATACAGTTGCTAACTTCGTTAAGTTGGCTAAAGATGGGTTTTACAATGGTTTGACATTTCACCGGGTCATACCTGATTTTGTGATTCAAGGTGGATGCCCGAATGGGACAGGAGCAGGTGGGCCTGGCTATGCAATTGATTGTGAGTTAGACGGCGAAAATCAATTTCATGATAAGGGAGTGCTTTCCATGGCGCATGCAGGAAGAAATACAGGCGGTTCCCAATTTTTCATTTGTCACAGTAGAAACAATACTGCGCATCTAGACCGAAATCATACTTGTTTTGGAAAGGTTGTTGAAGGTCAAGACATCATTGACACTATAAATGGTGGCGATAAGATTAATTCGATTGAAGTAATTGAGTAAGTAATATTCGTTAAAAATAGCCGCACCTAATATTGTCGGCTATTTTTTGCTAAATTTACTTTGTAATTCAAAGTACTTTAATCAAATGGAAAACAAGACTAAAGAACAATTAGAACAGCTTTCTGAGATCAGAGATATGATGAAGGAATCAACTCAGTTTCTTTCATTAAGCGGTATGTCAGGCGTATTTGCTGGTTTGTTGGCGCTCGTTGGTGCTGCGTTGGTTTGGACCGATTTCTTTCAGATGTGGGAGCCAGGCTATTTTGATGATATTTCGGTAAAAGAAGGTTCCTTAAACTGGAAGATGCTCATTAAAGTCGGGTATTTATTAGCTATTGGATGCGGTGTATTAGCATTGTCACTTTTCGTAGGCTTTATCTTGACGGCTAAAAAAGCTAAAAAACATGGCCGAAAATTGTTTGACTCTGCTGCGAAAAAGCTACTGCTTAACTTATTTATTCCTTTGTTTTTAGGTGGATTGTTTTGTGTGGCATTGGTATTGAATGGATATGTAGGTGCGGTAGCACCAGCTACACTTATGTTTTATGGATTGGCACTACTGAATGCGGGCAAGTATACTTATAGAGATATTCGATACTTAGGAATCTGTCAAATGGCTTTGGGTGTGATTGCCATGATTTTTATGGGAAATGGACTGTATTTTTGGGCACTTGGTTTTGGAATTTTCCATGTAATTTATGGATTAGCCATGTTTCTCAAATACGATAGGACTTAAAATGAGAGAGTCTTTTGAAAGGGTTTGAAAAATTAAATAAAGCTTTTGATAGTCGGGTTAGGCTAGGAGTAATGTCCATATTGGTCGTGAATGATTGGGTTCGTTATGGAGAATTGAAGGAGCGGTTATCTCTTACAGATGGAAACTTAGCAAGTCACATAGGTGCTTTAGAAAAATTGATGTATTTAGAGATTCAAAAAGAATTTGTTGGAAAACGACCTCAAACTAGTTATAGACTAACGGGTAAAGGTCGTGAGGCCTTTGAAGATCATTTGAATGGATTGGAATTAATGTTGAGGGGCAAACAATAATTCTTGTTTAGTTATACTGTCAAGGCCATGTAATGTAGCTTTTCAATTGGCACTTTTGATTTAATCAATTTAGTAATAAAACGAATTAATTAAGAACCAGCTTTAATGGGCTATTGAGGAACTCGCTGTTGCCGTTAATTTATTATCCATTATTTTTTGTACCGATAGTTTTAAATCCTCGTAGATGAAGTCTTCCTCGAAACTAATTCTGTATGTATAATGCACATTTCCTTTTGTCTTGCCTAAAATGTATTTTGCACCCCCCAACTCCTTAGATATTGGTGAGTTCTCTGTATGAATGCTGTAGTCAATATTGCCGTTTTTGTCCAAAATATAAAAAACATGTTTATAATAAAGCTGCCCAGTAGGATTTTCAAATTTTTCGTACGCTTTGACTTGTTTGCCATTGTATTCAAATTGATCAAAACAAAACATGGATTGTAAGGCCCCTTTACCTTTATTTCTTGCATGTGCAGAATAAAGTCTTCGTTTCAAGGGTTTTACTTTTTCATATTTTTTTTGCCCATAATAAACTTGAATGAGTTTTGTCAATGTTTCTTGGTCATTGGGTTCTATTTCTATCAATTCTGTAAACGCCACTTCCGCTTTAACATAGTCTTTAAGTAGTAGTTCATGAAGACCAATATTGAAAATACAATTGAGGTAAGACTTTGATTCTTTTGATATGTTTTTTCTTGCTTTATAATATCCAATAAGTGCTTTTTCGGGTTGATTTAAATCATTATATACTTGTGGAATCATTAAATATGATCGATCTGGGAAATTTGATTTTTCGATAGATGTAGTGTAGGCATAAAGCGCTTTCTTAAGCTTGTTTTGATTATAAAAGGAATCACCGAGCCCACAATAAGAATTTCCATTACTAGGATCCAATTCAACAGATTTTTGAAACGATTTGCATCCTTTAACGAAATCTCCCATGTAATTCAGCGTCATGCCTTTCACAAAAAAAGCCTTAGGATTTGTATTGTCTTTAGCAATTGATTGATTAATGTATTTGAGGCAATTTACATCGTCTTGCTTCATGTAATAGCACATAGCTAGGTAATATAAGTCCTCAGACTCATACACATTTTCTTCCCTAGCGTATTTTGTTATTATCTCTTCAAATTTATCTTGGGCATAAAGTTCTTTTAAGTCAATTGATGTTGTGTTTTGGCCGTATACAATGCTGTTTATTGTGAAAAATATAATTAAAGTAACTTTATTCATACAATCAATATTTAGTCTATGTATTTCATTTAATAGTTACCATAGACTTTAATTTATGCATTAGCTCATTAACGTCTTTAATTGCAGCAATCTCTTTAGCATTTAATATAGGTTTTAGAGATTCCTCTATGCGTGTGTATATAATAGGGTATTCATCCTCTATACTATATTTTTGTTCAAAGTCTTCTATGTGATGAAATTCGACTTTGAAATTTGATTCTTGTAAAAAGTTAATCCATTCTTTCCGCTCTCCAAAGTGGCCATGAGTTAATGCACACAAGTCGCAAGGGTAAGTTGTGGGGCTGATAATTTTATGCGCAAAATCAAACATTTTATGGATGCGATTTGCCTTGGCATTATATACGAATACAAGCTGTAAGATGCGTTTAAGTTAGCTTATCATTTCAACACAGCCAATTTTCTGTCTAAAGAAAGATGAAATAAGCACATGGGGTGAATGATTCTGGTAGAAGGAGAAACTAGTCTGGATTTCTTTTTAAAGCTACAAAGCCTCCTTTTTGCATTACTTTTTGACAGTTGTTGAATTTTTCTTGGGTATAAAAAGTTGATTTCATTACAAAGTAAACAGGTTTGTCAATAGGACCTTCCATAAGCCAGTTTTGTATGTTCATTTGATACGTCAACCTATTTTCATTCTTTAATTCACTGATTTTATCGTAACCGAGATTGCGTAAGACTTGTTTTTTATGCGTGTATAAAGCCGCTGTAGAATCCAACGGTTGAGTTTTTGCATAAAAATAATGCGCATAACTTTTATGATGAAGTGGCCAGATATAAGCATCTTTATCTTTTAAAGTTTTGTAGAAATCAATAGCAGGTCTTTGAACATAGGCTTCTATTTTTGGCAAGAGAATAGCGTTTGAAGCAATCATCATAAAAGAAACACCTATGGCATTGGTAACAACAAAACGAATGATTTTTTTTCGAAACAACTGACGGATAGCCATAATTACAAATAGCCCAAAAATAACACCAACCCCCATTTCATAACCACTCCAGACAACTTCTGTAGCAAGTCCGTCAACGATGAATTGATCTTTAATAGAAGGAATTAACCAAGTGTCTTTATTCATTGCAGCTAACGGAATTAAAGCAATTGCAATTGAGAATAGAAGGCCCATTATCGTAATAAACCAAATAATCCATTTGCTCATTTTTTCTTTTCCCCGATCAACCTGATAGAGATAATATGCTGCCATAAATGATAATGGCAAATAGGCCATTGATGAATAATGAATGATTTTTGTGGAAACAAGAGAGAATAAAACCAGTACTATCCAGAATAGCGTTGTCATCCAGCCTCTAAAATTTAGTTTGTCTTCTAAATATTTGCTTCCAAAAAGATTCCCTAGGGCTAATAAGGAAATGGGGAAACATCCTAATAATATTACTACAAAATGGTAATAGAACGGTTGTTGATGTCCAGCCGCAGCACCACCTTCTGTCCCTAATAATAACTCAATTTGATAGGCAAGAAACTCACCTAAGAACCAGGGACCATTTTTTATTGTCTCGTAGCCAAACCATAAAAATGAAGTTAGAAAGGCAACCAAAGCAAAGAGAAATAAGCTTTTTATGGATGCGATTGGTTTAAATCGATTGAGCGCCCAAAAAGCAACGGTGGTTAGGATTAATATTAATAACGCGACAGGGCCTTTTGTGATAATTGCCAGACCAATAAAAAAACCCGATAAGGCTGCATGGTTCTTTGCAATGTTATGATTGGTTTCCTCAACAGTCCTAATTAAATAATATATGGCGGTAAAAATGAACAGATTGAAAGTCGGGTCAATGATACCGCTACGCATGTAAAGGTGCGGTAGAATTGAACCAATGTAAAGTAGGACCCAGATTAATCCGAATCTCTCGTGATATAATTTTTTTCCGATCGAAAAAATCAAAAGTAGCGTAATAATACCAACGATTGCGTTAGGAAATCTTGCACCAAATTCATTTTGGCCGAACACTGACATGCTAATGCTTTGAATCCAAAAAAACAGTGGTGGCTTTTCCCAGAATGGCTCAAAATTAATTTGATTTTGAAAATAGTTGCCTGTGATCATCATTTCGCGTGATGATTCTGCAAAATTAATTTCATCCCAATCAAATAGGTGCACACCTCCTAAAAAAGGCAGTAATATTAAAGCGCCCAATGCGACGATTAGAAATTGTTTGTTGTATTTCGCGATCAAATTGATTTTTTGAATAATGATTGATTGCCCCAGTTCCCAAATAGTTTATCCTTGAGCAAGGCATAAAATATTAAAGAGCAAATGGTACCTATTGCAGCTCCAACCAATACATCCATTGGGAAATGTTGGCACAAATAGACTCGGCTATATCCAATTATAATCGCAATAAAACAGAATAGAAATCCAAGATATTTCTTTTCAAGCCAAATTAAACTCAACAAGCAAAACACGGCAAAAGCAGCAGTAGAATGACCTGATGGAAATGAAAAATTAGTATGTAGTTCTACACCTTCAACAAGATTCAGCTGATTTATGGAATCTTGAAACACGACGCTCGGTCGTGGATAGTTAAAAACCCACCTTTTCATTATTTGAGTGATTGCTGCAGAACCTACAAAGCTAAAAGCAGCGATTATTCCCCACCTAAATTTGATTCCAAATAATAGTACAGCTATTCCAAATGCAAACCAGCCTCCACCAATGTGTGTGGCATATTTGAAAACGACGTCAAAAGTATCGTTATGTGAAGCATTAATCATTTCAAAAAGACCTGAATCACCGTGATTATAAATCAAATAAAACCATGAAAACATAAATACAATGAAGACTCTAAAAAACAGAGAAATAGAGAGTATATATTTAATGTTTTTCAGCATTATTTTTTTAATAAATGCCATTTCATGAGACCAATTCTTGTTAGAAAATGTTTAAAAGACGTACTTACTACACCCAAGCCATATGTAACGCTTCGGCTGAAATTAATTGAGGAAGCTTCTTCAAAATATTTAGTTGGACAGGTAACTTCTGCAATGTCGAAATCGGCATATACAATCTGAGATAACATTTGATTGTCAAAAACGAAATCATCAGAATTCTTATTGAACTCGATATATTCAAGCACTTCTTTAGAAAAAGCTCTGTATCCAGTGTGGTATTCTGATAATTTTTGACCAATAAGAATGTTCTGAGATAAGGTCAGAAGTCGATTCGCAATGTACTTGTATTTGGGCATCCCGCCTTTTAATGCGCCTTTACCTAAAATCCTGGATCCTAAAACTACCGGGTACACGTCATTAGCAATAAGGTAAGCCATACTTTCGATCAGCTTGGGAGTATATTGATAATCCGGATGTAGCATGATTACGATGTCCGCACCAATCTCTAGCGCTTTGTTGTAGCATGTTTTTTGATTTCCACCATATCCTTGATTCTGCTGGTGACGAATTACATGTTGAATACCAATTTTCTTTGCCAAAGTAGCTGTGTTGTCTGTCCCATGATCATCCACAAGGATAACTTCATCAACAATATCAAAGGGGATTTCATTATAGGTCTTCTCTAATGTTTCTTCCGCATTATAAGCGGGCATCACGACTACGAGTTTCTTTCCTTTTATCATGGCAATTTTCAATAAATAATGAAATCACTTTAGATTGAATCGAAGCGCAAAGGTAGTATTTCGGTTTATAATAGTGCAATAAAATCTAACCTTCGTATCTTTGCACCGCAAACTGGCTTATCGCGTTATGAAGTAAATTTTTAATGAGGAAAGTCCGGGCAGCAAAGAGCAACATACTTCCTAACGGGAAGGGGCTTATTAAATATGCAATAAGTTACAGATAGTGCCACAGAGAATAGACTGCCTATGTTGAGTTTTCTCAACAGGCGAGCGTGAAACGGTGAGGTAAGAGCTCACCAGTGCAATTGGTGACAATTGCAGCTAGGTAAACCTTATGTGCTGAAAAACCAAATATACCAGGGCTTGAAGATTGCTCGTTTGATCCTGGAGGGTAGGTTGCTTGAGGTTATCAGTAATGGTAATCCTAGATAAATGATAAGCATTTCGAAAGAAAAACAGAACCCGGCTTATAGGTTTGTGTAAAATGAAGGGCTTCCGAATGGAAGCCCTTCGTCATTTCATGCGTTCAAAACGAATGTTGTTAGCCCTTTTTTTGTTAATGAATAAACTTTCATTAGTAAATTCGATAACCATTGCTTCACTTGAGTTCCAAAAATAATTTCCTTCTAATTTTTCTAATTTTCGTTTTTGAAACCATCCTGTTTTAAGTTGAAGGTGAGGTGATTTAGAGATTGGTCGTATTCGAATTTTTTTTCTCAATTCCTCACTAAAATAGTTCCCACACCAAGTACAGCCTACATTAGAATTACTGGTATCTGCCTTTAATTTGACAAAAATGGTCGGTGATTTGCGCCATTGATAGTGTGTTAGATTTTCACTTTGATCAGTTCGGAATACGATATCTCCATCATTTTTAGTACCAAATTGAATTTGATTGGGTTGTAATTTTTGAGGATTATAAAGTTGCACATCATATTGGCGGGCTTTAACCAATGAAATGCAGTATAAATTATCTTCTAACTCAATGAATTTTTGGATGTTAGACTTGGTATGTAAATCGATAAAAATGCCTTCAAATTGTTGCAATGAAATACCAGTGTCTCGCTGTAGCTGACTTTTTTCCGGTTCAGTAATTTCAGAAAGAAGTTCAGTTTGTAATTTTTTAGCAATTAATTTAGCGCGGTACTTGTCGGAATTAGAACATACAACGATTGACAGATTAATGGAAGGCATTCGAATATAAAACGAGCTAAAATAATCCCAATATCCAAAGTGTTCAAAAGAAAGTATTCCTTTGAAATCATTCATTTGTAATCCTTTACTGTAAAACGATTTCCTGCCATTATTCAGGTAATATTCAGCTTGTAAATCAGCTATAAGTTTTGAATTGCCGTTACCAAGCTGATTATGATAGAAGTTCTGATCCCATTTGTAAAGGTCGTTTAGAGTAGTCCAAAGCTGACCATCACCGATAAGTTCACTTGTACTCTGAGCTTTGGAATAGCGGTTCTTCTTTTTTATCCATTTGTAGGAATACGTACTTTCCGAAGGTCTTTTAGAATTCTCATTACAGAATTTAGTGTTAAGCATACCAAGAGGCTCGAATATATTCTTTCGAGCAAAATCTTTCAAAGATTCCCTGCTAACATTCTCTACAATTTCAGCTAATAACACATAACCTGAGTTTATGTAGGCAAATCCATCTCCTGGGTAAAATCCTAATTGTTTTTGTTGATTTAGGTCTTCCCAAAATTGTTTTTTAGTAAAATATTTAGGTTTATATTTCTTTTTTATCAAAAGGAGGTCGAGATAGTCTCTAATACCACTTTGATGACTCAGTAAATGATTTATAGTGATATTGGTGCGTAGTTTTGGCAAATCTGGTAAATATTGAGTAATTGGATCAGTGAGCGCCAATTTTCCTTGCTCTTTCAATATAAGGATGCTCATTGCGGTGAACTGCTTGGCTATATCACATGCATTGAAAACGGTTTCTGGGGAAATACGAATTTGTTTCTTTAGATTGGCATATCCTGAACTTGCTTCATAAATTATATTTCCATTATGAATGATGCTGACGCTGAAGCCAGGTGTATTGTGAATTTCATCTAGTTTCAATACTTGGTCAAGGATTGCAGGCTGGCAATTTATTTGCCCGATTGCTCCTGATATCGCAAGAAATAGAAAACCACTAAGAGACAAAAAACACCTCATAGTCAATAAAGATATTTTTTAGGTAATTAAGTATTAAAAACCTTTGATGAATACAATCGAAAAATCTAGTGCCAAAGTAATTAATTATTAGATTATTTGATTTTGAATCTGATAATTTTTGTGACAAGTTTACCAGTTTGATATTAATCAAACATGGCGCGTGTTAATTAAGTTAAATTAATTGAACTACCTTTGCAGCCGCTGTCAAAGTCCGAACGACAGTTTAAATAGAAAGAGATGACATTTAGTGAATTAGGTTTGAGCAGCGAGGTGCTACAGGCCTTAAGTGAGTTAGGATTCGAAAGTCCTACACCAATTCAAGAAAAAGCAATTCCCAATTTATTGGATGAAGGTGCTGATTTAGTTGGATTAGCCCAAACGGGAACCGGTAAAACGGCGGCCTTTGGAATCCCTATGATCGAACGAGTAGATCTTGACGTACGTTCAGTGCAGGGACTCGTGATTTGCCCCACAAGGGAGCTTTGCATGCAGATTACAGAGGACATTCGAAAATATGCGAAATATAAGAACCTTAGAATCACAGCTATTTATGGCGGTGCCAGTATTGATAGGCAAGCGAAGGATATTAAAAAGGGCACCCACATTGTTGTTGCGACTCCAGGTCGGTTGATTGATATGATTGGAAGGCGTTTGGTGAAAATTAAAGATGTTAATACTGTCGTTCTTGATGAAGCCGATGAAATGCTCAATATGGGTTTCAAAGAGGATATTGACAAAATTCTAGAGAATACACCAATAGAAAGAAATACATGGTTATTTTCTGCAACAATGCCAAAAGAGGTGGCTAGAATTGCAAAGAATTACATGAATCAGCCGCTTGAAATTTCTGTTGGAAACAAAAATGAAAGTGCGGCGAACGTAACACATGCATATTACATTGTTAATGAAAGAGACCGTTATTATGCTTTGAAAAGACTTTTGGACTATAATCCAGATATTTTTGGATTGGTATTTTGCCGTACAAGAAGAGAGACCCAACAAGTTGCTTCTAATCTGATTAGAGACGGCTACAATGCTGAAGCATTGCATGGGGAGCTATCTCAGCAACAGCGTGATAGTGTGATGGGGAAATTCCGAGAGAGAGTAACTCAAATTTTGGTTGCAACTGATGTGGCTGCACGTGGTATTGACGTTAGTGACATAACACATGTAATTAATTATAATCTACCAGATGAGGTGGAGAATTATACGCATAGGTCTGGTAGAACTGCAAGAGCTGGAAAATATGGAGAGTCCTTGGTGCTGATTAATACGCGAGAATCTGGCAAAATAAATCGGATTGAAAAAATTATAGGAAAAAAATTCGAAAAGAGAAATATTCCAGAAGGTGAAGACATTTGCGAAAAACAGTTGATGAAGCTGGTAGACGAAGTGGTTGCTACTGAAATCAATAAAAAAGCGATGTCTAAATATGAAGACATCATATATGAAAAACTAGGGGGGATGGAGATTGAAGATTTGGTCCATAAATTTTTGAGTATGGAATTCAATCGATTCTTAGATTATTATAAAAATTCAAAAGATTTAAACGCGAAAGCAGGAAAAGCATCGGAAAGAGGTGCTAGAAAGGGAGAGCGTAACATCAAAGGAGACACGCAACGATTTTTTATTAATAAGGGCCGTATGGATAATATTAATCCTGGTGCATTGGTTCGAGCTATTTGTGATCACGCAAAAATTTCATCTGGTCAAATTGGAGAAATAGATATCATGCGGGAATTTTCATTTTTTGAAATTGAAAAGGATTCTGCAGCTTCTGTTCTTTCGAAAATGAATGGAGCTGAAATTGATGGTGATGCTGTTAAAGTTGAATTGGCGGGGCCACGAAAAGGTGGAGATCGTTCAAGACAACGACGATCAAACAATAGTGGCCCTTCAGGTCATAATAGAAGAAATAGCGGTGGAGGTCGTCGGGATGGCGGTCATGGAAGAAGAAGAAGGTAGAACCTTCTAAGTTATTGGTTCAATTCAATTTGGTCAGAAGAACCAAACCCTTCAGCTGTTTTCATTTCAATTCGCATTTGATTCAAATTTATGTGTGATTGTCTTATTTTTTCAATTTTTTCGTGAAGAACGACTTGCATTTGATTCGCTGGAATACGCGTTTGTTGTTCCCATAAATCAATGTTCGATTTGTTTCCAACTCCAATTAATTTGAGCTGAACATCAGTGTCTATTAAAAGATCAGAAACAACCGAAACTCGAATAGAATCATTAATAATTTCAATAAAAGCTACTACGGGCTGGTATAATTCCTTGACTTTTTCATAGGCAAGTTTTTCTTTCTTATTGTAATCAATAACGCTCCATGATGGGCCTTGCCAGCAATCATTAAATTGCCAAAATAGTGTTCCCATGCAATGTCCCTTTCGCAGTCGGTGGGCTTTTATGGCAATGGCATATGCGTTGGCCTGCGTTCGTTGGCTATTTATTATGTATTCACTAAATGTATTTGCTTTACCAAACAGTTCTTCACTGTGTTTAGTAATCAAGCTATTTCCGATGTAGCTTTTTTGACGTTTACTCATAGCGTCACTTTTTAAGTACATATTATTTGGATTAATTACCGTTGATAGCGTAGTGCTGTCAGGAAAACTTTGAAATCCGTATTCGACCATAAATCTTGGAACGTTTTTTTTGAAATTACCGAATGGCTCTTTACCATGCCAAACACCCCAATAGTGCATAGAGGAATGATTGAAGTTGGCAGATTGCCCCCAATTTGATAACGGAGAAGTAGAAACGTAAGGAACTTCTGGAGCGTGAATTGCCAATAATTGAGGTATGGCAGATTTAAATAGCATATTATATTTATTCCATAGTTTATCAGTAGCTTCCTCATCCCATCCGTATTGCTTTTGCCATCCCCAATTATTCCAAGCAACTTCTATTTCATTGTTCCCGCACCAAATGGCTATTGATGGATGATTTCTTAACCGTATAACGTTATCCGAAACTTCTTCTAAAACGGTTTCCGTAAACGCCTTGTCAATGGGGTACATGCTTCCTGCAAACATGAAATCTTGCCAAATTAGAATTCCATGTTTGTCACATAAATCGTAGAAATAATCTGATTCATAAATGCCTCCACCCCAAACTCTAATCATGTTAAAGTGTGCCTTTTTTGCTTTCATAATTAGTTTTTCATAGTCATTAGGGCTAACCCTTGGAAGAAAAAGATCTTGAGGAATGTAGTTGGCACCTTTCATAAAAGTTGGGATTCCATTTATATTAAAACTAAATGAAGTGCCGATGCTGTCTTTTTTTTGAATTAAGTCAATGGTGCGAACTCCGAATTTTATCTGTTGAGCATCAACAGTCAAATTGTCATTTCTAATTTCAACGTTGATATTTTGTAAGGTTTGTTCACCCGAACCGTTGGGCCACCAAAAATCTTTAGCGCTGTAATGTAAGGTGTCAATAATTGTGATAGAACCTTTCTTTAACTTAACTTTTCTTGACTGTTGATTAATCATCAAATCAATAGTCCCACTGCTAGAAGTTGATGCTAATTCCACAGATACTTTCACTTTGGCTTTTTCCTCATCCTGCTTTATTGTTTGACAATGCACGGAATTAATTTGGCAATTATTCCACAGGATTAAATGAACCGGTCTCCAAATTCCAGAGGTTACAAAACGGGGGCCCCAGTCCCAACCAAAATGGTAAGCAGCTTTTCTAATAAATGGGCTTACTTTTACTTTAACATTTTCACAACCAGCCGGAAGCTGATGCGGATAACCTTTCAGCTTTTTGGAACAGGCTTTGACAGGAGAGAAAAAACGTACAAGAAGATTGTTTTCTCCTAATTTCAATAACGATTTCACATCTAATTTCCAGGTTCTGAACATATTGTTTGCGTCAATAATTAATGAATCATTGAGGTAAACGTCGGCTTCGGTGTCTAGCCCATCAAATTGTAATTCGATGTGCTCGTTTTTAAATTCTTTAGGACTAATTGAAAAGGTATTGAGGTATTCCCAATTTTCCATTTCAATCCAAGCTTGCTTTTCTTCATTGGTTTCATAAAAAGGGTCATTGATTACCTGATTATTGAGGAGGTCAAGGTGCACACATCCAGGAACGGATGCAGGTCTCAATTTCAATTCAGATTGAGACTGAAATTTCCAGCCAGCATCAATAATTCTATCCGTTTTAGAATTGTTTTGAGCCAGATTAATTTGAAAACAGAGCAGTGCTGATGTCAAAAAGATGAAATATTTAATCAGTAATTGAAGCAAGAATTGAAGTTATTTTTTGATTATCAATTTCATAGGTGGTGCCCATTTGTTCATTTGAAGATACTGGTTTCCTAATTGAAAAATGAATGGCGTCTACAGGTATATTTTTTAATTGAAAAGCGTTAGAAGCATTCACGCCACTCCCAGCCATCACTTCTATTCTACAAGCGGCTTTTTTGACTAAGCTAGAAATAGTTGCCATGCCATTATAAACAGCCGTAGCACAGCCTGAAGTGAGAATACGATTTAGTTTAAGCTCAATAAGTTGTTCAATAAGCTCGAAGGAATCGACAGGAATATCAAAAGCTCTATGAAAGGTAGTTTCAATTTTAAAATGATGTGCAATTTCAATCATTTTTACGATTTGTCTTCGGTTCAATAGATGAGAATCCGTTAGTGCTCCTATAACCACGCCATTTACCCCTGCCTTAGCAGCTAATTCAATGTCTTTAAGCATTACTTCAAGCTCAGCCGCCGAATAAACAAAGTTTCCCCCTCTTGGTCGAATCATCACGTGTGTTTCTATTTCTAGTTCATTAGCACATTTTTCAATTAAACCGATGCTTGGTGTTAAGCCACCAATGTCCAGTGCCGCACACAACTCAATACGATTAATGCCGTGGCTTTGTGCTACCAAAGCTTCTCCAAAAGATTCTATGCAAACTTCCGTTTTCATCGGATTTTAATTTCATCAATAAAAAGCCATGCGTCCGCTCCGGCGGCTTCATGCCATCCAGGTACCTGCAATATATTTTGAGCTTTCATTTTTATATATTTCACATGTAACGGGTTTTTAAAATTTATCGTCATTGGTACAATCATTTTTCCTCTCGTTTTTTTCTGAATTTCCGTTCTTGTGTTTCCCTTTGAAATCCAATTTATTCCGTTTTCAGAGGTAAATACTTCCACGCTTTCTGGTCGAAAAATCCAAGAATTAATGTAGTGGTAGAATTGAGCAGATATTTGATTGATGAGCTGCTGGTTTTCAAACTCAATAGTAACTTCTGCGTGTTTGCCCCAAAATCCCTGCCAATTGCCATCTCGAAAATTTAATGATCCTAATTTCCCATCTAGTAAACCGTAATTTCCGCCACCAACATAGTTTTCGCTATACATGGTACGATACGATATGGATTTGACACTTTTAGCTTTTTCGCAAAACTGTTGTTCAATTGTTTCGCCATAAGGCATCTGATTTTTTACCGCCCTGGCCTTTAGAATACAATCCTTATTCGTATAAACAGGGCTTTCATATTGCTGAAATTTCATAGTACAATCCTCCATTTCAACTTGGTATTGCAAATCAATACCTCTATTGTTTTTAGTGATATATGTTGAATCACCAGTAGTAATCAAGGTAATGGGAATAGCTTCGGCACCATAAGAAACTCCTAGGGAATCCAGAACGTGAAAATGATTGTATACCCTGTTTCTAAAATTTTTGTAGCGTGAGGTGTCTGTTCCTGACCACAAAACTTCAGACAAGGCTAGCATTCTTGGAAACACTTTATTGTCCAGGTTCTTTTCGTCTGGCACGTGCTCTGTCCACATATTGACTTCGCCACCTAAGATGTAATGTTGTTTGTCTTTTGAAAGTGAATCGGGAATTGGGTTGAACGAATAAACTTTCTTCAGATCAATCGCATCTAAAGGATAGTCGATATAACAATGAGAAGTGGGGCTCATAATTGCATAATGTTCATTTTCCGCAGCATGCATTCCACCTTCGATTCCTCTCCAACTTTGAACCGTCGCATTTGGAGATAATCCACCTTCCAAAATTTCATCCCAGCCAATTAGTTTTTTGTTGTGCGCGTTTAAAAATGTTTCAATTCTTCGAATGAAATAACTTTGTAATTCGTGTTCGTCATTCAAGTTTTCAGAGACCATTCTTTTTTGACATTTACTACATTTTTCCCATCTATACTTAGGCGCTTCGTCACCACCAATATGTATGTATTCGGAAGGAAATAATTCCATAACTTCTTTCAATACATTTTCAATAAAATCAAAAGTAGAATCGTTCCCAGCGCAATAAATTTCTTTAAATACACCCCAGTCGTTAGCTACTGAGACTTTTTTCTGTTCACAAGACAAATAAGGGTAGGATGAAATGGCTGATTGTGAATGGCCAGGAAGTTCAATCTCTGGAATTATGGTGACTTGGTGCTCTGATGCAAAGGCAACGATTTCTTGAATGTCCTTTTTTGTGTAAAATCCACCGTACTTGCTTCCATCACTTTCTATTCTCCAGGCTCCGTGTTCTGTCAATTCAGGATATTTTTCAATTTCAATTCGCCACCCCTGGTCTTCAGTCAAATGCCAGTGTAGTATATTCATTTTGTAATAAGACAATAGCTTAATATACTTTTTAATAACCTCTTTAGAGAAAAAGTGTCTGCAACAATCTAAAAGCAAACCGCGGTGTTTGAATTTGGGTTGGTCCAATATATTCAGACCTTGTATTCGTGCCGCATATCCATCTTGATGGTCGGTCTGATTAAAAACTTGATTCAACGATTGAATTCCCCAGAAAAGCCCTTCATTAGATTGACCATTTATTGTAATTTGATTGGGTTCAATAATTAAATGATAAGCTTCAGCGCCATGATAGCTACTATCTGGTAAATTGCTAGTTGTTAATTTTATGCAATTTGATTCACATTCTGATGACTGAATAGAAACAGTAAAATCAAATTCATTTTTAATTAACATTTGAAGGAATTCTGCTTCGACTTTGTTTTCCTTAGGTGAATAAATTTTAGTAGCTGGATTAAGAACAAATGAGTTAGTAGAATATGTAAATGAATCAGGGATTGGAATGATAGAAACCGTTTCGATCATTTCCACCTTTTCTTTTCTGCCTGTGCACGATATTATTATGGCCATAATTGCCAGATGAATCAGGTATTTCATAGCCTTAAAGATGGCATAAAATCTTGAAATGAATTTTAATTTTTAGTAGAGAGAGAAATTTCATGAGAATATTGTCAACTTGTGAATATCTTACTAGTCAGATTCAGTTGTAATTTGCATTTATCCCTTAATTTTATTTAAAATAGTTATAAGAATTGTATTTAATATTTGATACGGAAACAACAGGGCTGCCAAAAAATTTTAAGGCACCCGTTAGTGACACAGATAATTGGCCGAGATTGGTTCAGTTGGCGTGGCAGATGCACGATGATTGGGGTAACCTGATTAGTCACAAGGATTTTCTTATTTCGCCTGATGGTTTTTCAATCCCTTATAAATCAGAAGAAATACATGGTATTTCTACTGAATTAGCACAAGAAAAAGGTATCCCTTTGAGAGAGGGACTTGAATTGTTTAAGCAGGCTTTAAATGATGCTAAATTCATTGTTGGTCAGAACCTACGTTTTGATATTAATGTAATGGGATGTGAGTTTTATCGCTTAGGCATTGATTCAAAGCTCAGTGCGCTTCCGGTGTTAGATACTTGTACAGAATCAAGTGCAAAATTATGTAGAATTCCAGGTGGTAGAGGAGGTAAATTTAAATTACCAAGTTTAACCGAACTGCATGATTTTTTATTCCAAGAACCTTTTGGCGAAGCACACAATGCTACAGCCGATGTTGAAGCGACCTCGAGATGTTTTCTTGAGTTAATACGCAGAAATCACTTTTCGACGGAGGAATTAGACGCTGATACAACATATCTTGGATTGTTTCAGCAAAAGAATGTGGATGCTTTCAATCCAGTAGGGTTGGAGCATTTAAATCTGAAAAAAGAAAGTGCTAAGATAAAAGCTAAAACAGCTGATCCTATAGTAGATGCGTCCTTTTCAAATTCAGATACGGCACAAAATCTGGAAGAATTAAAAAATGTAAGCTATTCACATCTGCACAACCATACGCAGTTTTCTATACTTCAATCAACCACAAAAGTAAAGACCTTGATTAAAAAGGCTGTAGACAACAATATGCCTGCTGTTGCTCTTACGGATTCGGGGAATATGATGGCTGCATTTCATTTTGTAAGCGCAGCTGAAAAGCACAATAATCTATTTGATAAAAAAATTCAATCGATAAAAGAATCTCTTGAACATTGCCAAGATACTGATGAAGAAATTGATTTAAATCTAGAGATCAAAGCTTTTGAACGAAAAAAAATCAAGCCTATCATAGGTTGCGAGTTGAATGTATGCAAAGATCGATTTGATCGAACATACAAGGACAATGGTAGTCAAGTAGTTTTTTTAGCAAAAAATAAGAATGGTTATAAAAACCTTGCAAAACTATCTTCACTCGGATACGTCGAGGGCTTTTACTACGTGCCGCGGGTAGATAAAAAGATTCTAAAAGAACTCAAAACGGATTTAATTGTAACAACGGGTGGGCTTCGGGGAGAAATCTCGGATCTAATATTGAATGTGGGCAAAGAACAAGCTGAAGAAGCATTTAAATGGTGGCTGCATGAGTTTGGCGAGGATTTTTATGTGGAATTGCTTAGGCACGATTTGGAAGAAGAAAAACAAGTAAATGAAATTTTAATCGGTTTTGCCCGCAAATATAATGTGAAGTACTTCGCTGCTAACAATACCTTCTATCCGGAGAAAAAAGAAGCTTACGCACATGATATATTGCTTTGCGTAAAAGATGGCGAAAAGAAAGAAACGCCGAAAGGTAAAGGCAGAGGGTTCCGATATGGTTTTCCTAATGATCAGTTTTATTTCAAGTCCCAGGATGAGATGAAAACCTTGTTTAAGGAGCTGCCAGATGCTATTCGCAATATCGAAGAGATAATCGATAAATGTGAGCAATATAGTCTGGCAAGTGATGTTTTGCTTCCAGAGTTTGACATCCCAGAGCAGTTCCTTCATGCAGAGGATAAAGAAGACAATGGTAAACGTGGAGAAAATGCTTATTTACGGGATCTGACTTATAAAGGCGCTGTTCGTCGTTACGGTGATATTTCTCCTGAGATTACAGAACGACTTGATTTTGAGCTTTCGGTTATAGCGAATACCGGCTATCCAGGTTATTTTCTTATTGTACAGGATTTTATAGCTGAAGCTCGGAGAATGGGTGTCTCTGTTGGCCCTGGAAGAGGTTCTGCGGCTGGATCCGCAGTTGCTTATTGTACAGGAATTACCAATATAGATCCAATTAAATATGATTTACTGTTTGAGCGATTCTTAAATCCAGACCGAGTTTCTATGCCAGATATCGACATTGATTTTGACGATGAAGGACGGGGCAAGGTAATTCAATACGTAATTGATAAGTATGGTTCGAGTCAAGTTGCTCAAATAATTACTTACGGCACGATGGCTGCCAAGTCTAGTATTAGAGATACAGGAAGGGTGCTTGACCTCCCTTTACCGGATACGGATAGACTAGCAAAGCTTGTTCCAGATATAAAATTGGGTAAACTTTTTGGTCTGGAAGAAGATAAACTGAAGGAAGAGCTAAATGCAGAGCAATTAATTAATGCGAATCAGTTAAAACAAATATCCAATGGAAGTGGTTTAGAAGCAAACGTTGTAAATCAAGCCAGAGTGCTTGAAGGATCAATCAGGAATGTTGGAATCCATGCATGTGGGGTAATTATAACTCCTTCAGATATAAGGGAATACGTTCCTGTAGCTATTTCAAAGGATGCCAATCTTTGGTGTACGCAGTTTGATAATAGTGTAGTAGAAAATGCCGGATTACTTAAAATGGATTTTTTAGGTTTAAAGACCTTGACTCTCATTAAGGATACGCTGAAAATAATTAAAGCCAGAGACGGAAAAACCATAGATATTGAGGCCATACCGATGGATGACTCAAAAACATACGAACTGTTTCAAAGAGGTGAAACTGTTGGTATTTTCCAGTATGAATCTCCGGGAATGCAAAAGCATTTGAAATCTCTCAAACCTACCGTTTTTGCTGATTTGATTGCGATGAATGCATTGTACCGTCCAGGGCCTTTGGAGTACATTCCTTCATTTATCAAAAGAAAGCACGGTCTCGAAGAAATTGTTTACGATATAGATGCCTGTAAGGAGTATTTAGAGGAAACGTATGGTATTACGGTTTATCAAGAACAAGTAATGCTCTTATCGCAATCGTTAGCGGGTTTTACCAAAGGTGAAGCCGATACGCTTCGAAAGGCAATGGGGAAAAAGAAGTTTGATCTTTTGGCAAAACTTAAACCCAAATTTTTAGATCAAGGGAATGATAGGGGGCACGACAAGAAAGCTTTGGAGAAAATATGGACAGATTGGGAAGCTTTTGCGTCTTATGCATTTAATAAATCCCATTCTACTTGTTATGCTTGGATTGCCTACCAGACTGCTTACTTGAAAGCGAATTTCCCTGCGGCTTATATGGCATCAGTACTTTCCAATAATATGAGTGATATTAAAACAGTGTCAGCATTTATGGAAGAATGCAAAAGAATGGGGTTAGCTGTACTTGGTCCAGATGTAAATGAATCATACTATAAATTTGCTGTGAATAAAGATGGTGCTGTTCGTTTTGGATTAGGAGCAATAAAGAATGTTGGTGAAAATGCGGTTAAAGCAATTACAGAGGAACGGAAGGCAAACGGATTGTATCAATCTCTTTTTGACTTGGTTCAAAGAGTAGATATGAAAGCTGCTAATAAGAGAGCGTTTGAAGGTATGGCTCTTGGCGGCGGATTCGATTCTTTTAATGCATTTCATCGCGCACAATTCTTGGTTCAAGATGAACAGGGAATAAATTTTATTGAACGTGTAATGCGTTTTGGTGCGGCGGTTCAAAATAAAAAAGATGCTCCTCCAGATTTGTTCGGAGATAAAATTGAAGTGATGGTTGCAGAACCGTCACCGATGCACGTGGAACCTTGGTCAGCTATGGAGAAACTGTCCAGAGAAAAAGAAGTAATAGGCATTTATATATCCGGGCACCCCTTGGATGATTTTGAATTAGAATTAACTAATTTATGCAGAGGTACTCTGATGCATCTAAATAATGATTTGCAAAAAATTGCGAATCAAGAGATGCTAATTGCTGGAATTGTTGTTGGCTCTGAGCACAGAATGACTAAGAAAGGAAAACCTTTCGGAACACTGGAAGTAGAGGATAAAACAGATAACTACAAATTTTTCTTGTGGGGTGAAGATTATTTAAAATTGAAGCACTTCCTTGTCGATGGAAGTCTTTTAATGGTCAAAGGTAAAGTGCAAAAAAGGAATTGGGCGAAAGACGAGAAAGACTTAGAATTCAAAATTCATGGATTAGAATTATTATCTGAGGCAAGACAAAAGATGACTAAGACATTCAATGTTAGGCTAGACTCGAATGAAGTCAGTATTGATTTTGTAGAAAAATTACATCAAATCATTGAAGAGCATCCAGGCTCTTGTGCCCTTCGGCTCATTTTAGTTGATAATTTAGATAAAATCGAGGTCAAGATTCCCTCTAGGATGCGAGGGATAGAAATCTCTAATGAATTCTTAAAAAAGATAAATGAATTGGGAGAGATGCATTATTATTTAAATGATAGGATGACAAGGTGACATACAATTTTGAACGGTATTTTTTTTGATAGTGTAGGTTGTATAAAGTAATTTAGAGGTTGGAAAATAAAAAAACATAAAAAATGGCAGTAGAATTCACAGAAGACAACTTTGATGAGTTGGCATTAAAATCAGATAAACCTGTTTTAGTAGATTTTTGGGCAGAGTGGTGTGGCCCATGTAGGATGGTCGGTCCTTTAGTAGACGAAATTCACTCAGAATATGATGGGAAAGCGGTTATCGGTAAAGTAAACGTTGACAATAATCAAGCTATTGCAATGAAATATGGTGTTCGCAGTATTCCAACGATTATCTTCATAAAAAATGGAGAAGTAGTGGATAAGTCTGTTGGTGCAGTTCCAAAACAAACACTAATTGATAAGCTAGAAGCTGCCATGTAATTGCGGTTTTACAAAAAGTACTGAAACCCTGTTCTGAAAGGAATAGGGTTTTTTTGTGAGAACAATTTGGTTTGTCAAGAAAGATTCTGATTGAATATAAGGTGATTTGAAGCAGAAAGAATATATTTGCTTAATCGTTCTAGATGGCGAATGAAATTATCTTAAATAGCAAGCAGTTTGAATTGACAATCAATCGCCTTTGCTATCAATTAATAGAGAATCACAGTGATTTTTCGAAATCTGCCATTATAGGTCTTCAACCAAGAGGTATTTATTTAGCCAACAGATTGCAAACTGTAATCAAAGCTAGGACTGGAATTATTGTGCAAACAGGGGGATTGGATATTACATTTTTTAGAGATGATTTTCGAAGAACAGATCGACCCCTTATTCCAAGTGCCACCAATATGGATTTTACGGTTGAGGGTAAAAAGGTTGTTTTAGTAGACGATGTATTGTATACCGGTAGAACGGTAAGAGCTGGCCTAGATGCCACCATGACTTTTGGTAGGCCAAGTGGAATTGAGTTAATGGCCTTAATTGATAGGAGATTTAGCCGCAATTTACCTATAGAACCCAATTACGTTGGTAAATCAGTTGATACGATTGAAGCTGAACGGGTTACGGTTAGCTGGAATGAAATAGATGGTAAAGACGAGGTGATATTACATACGACAAATGAATAAAGGACTTAGTGCGGATCATTTATTGGGAATAAAACACATCTCTAAAGAGGATATAGAGGTTATTTTCCAAACTGCGGATTCCTTTAAAGGAGTTATCAATAGGCCGATTAAGAAAGTTCCTGCGCTTAGAGATGTGACCATAGCTAATTTATTTTTTGAGAACTCTACAAGAACAAAGCTGTCATTCGAATTGGCTGAAAAAAGATTATCTGCTGATATTATCAATTTTTCTGCTAGTGCATCATCTGTATCCAAAGGAGAAACTTTGGTAGATACCGTGAACAACATACTTTCCATGAAGGTAGACATGGTTGTAATGCGCCATCCAACTCCAGGTGCCGCCATGTTTTTGGCTAATAATGTGGATGCGAAAATCATTAATGCGGGTGACGGTACGCATGAACATCCTACGCAGGCACTACTTGACACTTATTCAATACGAGAGCGGCTAGGTGAAGTAGCCGGTAAGAAAGTGGTAATTGTAGGTGATATTAAACATTCTAGAGTCGCTCTGTCTAATATTTTCGCTCTACAGAAATTGGGAGCAGAAGTAATGGTTTGCGGACCAACAACATTGATACCGAAACATATTGCACAACTTGGAGTTCGCGTTGAACATAATTTAAAGAAAGCATTGGCATGGTGTGATGTAGCGAATATGCTACGAATTCAATTTGAAAGACAAGAGATTAACTATTTCCCATCGATAAGAGAATATACCATGCAATATGGATTAACAAAACATATCTTGGATGATCTCAATAAGGAAATAGTGATTATGCACCCCGGACCTGTCAATCGAGGAGTGGAGATAACATCGGAAATTGCCGACTCTGACCAGGCAATAATTTTAGATCAGGTTGAGAATGGGGTTGCGATTAGAATGGCGGTGATTTATCTGTTAGCCGCAAAAATTGATAGAGTATAAAAATATTGCTAAATTTGAGCTGTGCTGTTTGAATTTAGATAAAAAGACCAGAAAATGAACTTTGTAGTTGAGAAGAAAGAGAAGCATTCATTAATTACTTCGAAGGTGGAGAAATTAAACAATATAGTTGCGCCTGAATTGAAAAGTGAAGTAGTGATGTTGGATAAGAACGGAGAAGCTTCAATGATTATTGATTTGTCAGAAACCAGATATTGCGACTCTTCGGGGTTAAGTGCGTTATTGGTTGCTAATAGGTTGACAAAAGCAGCTGGAGGAACTTTAGTGATAGCAGGTTTACAATCATCTGTGGAGAAGTTAATTCAGATTTCACAATTACATACTGTTTTAAATATTACCCCTACTGTAAACGAAGCAGTTGATTTATTATCGGTTAGTCAGGTGGAGAACGACATGAACGATGAAGATTGATTATTAAAAAATTATTTATGAAAAAACATTTACTTTTTACTTTAGCTATCCTTACTTTAAGCATTAATGTGAACGCTCAGTCGTGTTCGCCGGACCCGTTTTATATGGACAGTGTTTATGGGGCTTGGCCTGACACGATTACCAATTTTCCAGCTGGACAAGAGGGAGTATTTTACAGCCAGGTCTTGGATTTTAAATTACCAACTGATGCTGGTGATATAGATCCAACATACAGTGGGGTGCCTATAGACTCAGCGGTTTTAACTGATGTAACTGGCCTTCCTCCAGGATTATCTTATATCTGTGATAATTCGAATTGTACTTGGATGGGTGGTGATCAAGGTTGTGCATCCATTTTTGGAACACCAACGACTCCGGGAACTTATGACGTGGTAATTGAATTGGATGGATGGGTTACTGTAATCATCCTTGGAGCAATTTCACAACCTTCTGTTTTTACGGGTTATGTGATTGAAGTAACACCGGCCTTAGAAATAGTAATGTATCAGAAAAATGAGTTTTCTTCAAAACAAAATTCGCCTAACCCTTTTTCCGAGGAAACAATGATCCATTTTACCACAGGCCAAAGTGCTAATATTGATTTAAGAGTAATGGATATTCTGGGTAACATCGTTCACAAACAAAACGTTCAAGCAAACGCGGGTGAAAATTCGATTCGGTTTAGAAATGACGCCTTGTCTGATGGGATTTATGTGTACACACTTTCTAATGGAGAGCGGTCAATTACGAAAAAAATGACAGTCAGAAGATAATTAAGCTGTATAGCTTTTAAACCCTGCCAATTTTGTGCAGGGTTTTTTTTTATTAGAAAAGTCGATATTCGGTACAGATGCGATTTGAAGTTACAATTCTTGGTTGCGGCAGCGCTGTGCCAACCTTATTAAGGTCGGCAAGCGCACAATATGTTAATGTGCTGGAGAGGCATTTATTACTGGATTGTGGCGAAGGAACTCAGGTTCAGCTTCGTAAGTTTAAAACTAAATTTCAAAAAATTGACCACGTTTTCATCAGTCATTTGCATGGCGATCATTTCCTAGGATTAATTGGACTCTTGTCATCTTTTCATCTATTAGGCAGAACACGACCTTTACACATATATGCGCCGTCATCTTTGAGAGAGATAATCGACGTGACCATGAAAGCTTCTCAAACTCATCTTAATTATAGATGGATTTTATACGATTTAAATTTCAACAACAAAGAAGTAATTTTTGAAGACAAACTCATTCAGATAGAGAGCTTCCCCTTAAAACACAGAATAGATTGTTGTGGATTTCTAATTAAAGAAAAAAAGAGAGAATTGAATGTGTTGAAAGACAAGATTAAAGAGTTCTCCATCCCTTTAGCTCAAATTCCTGGTATTAAAAAGGGTAAAGACCTTATTTTAAAAGATGGAACGATTATTAAAAACCAATTAATAACAAAAGAACCATTGCCAGAGAGATCCTATGCGTATTGTTCTGATACAACCTACAGTAATAAAGTGATTGATGCAGTACGTGAAGTCGATGTATTGTATCATGAAGCCACATTTACAGAAGAAAAACGGGCAAGAGCGAAAGAAACATTTCACTCGACGGCTGTACAGGCTGCAACGGTTGCTGCCAATTCAAAAGTAGGGAAATTAATAGTAGGGCATTATTCCGCGAGGTACAAAGAATTAGACGATTTTGATAAAGAAATTTCGCCTGTTTTTAATAATTACCAGCTCGCTTACGATGGAATGATTATTACACTTTAATGAAGCTTAAAATTTCATTCTTGCGGTGGGCACAGTGTCAAAATTAGAAAAATCGTTAGCGATGTATTTGTAATGGGCTACCATTGCAATCATTGCTGCATTGTCTGTGCAATATTCAAAGTCCGGCAGAAAATAATTCCATTTTTCAATGGCGCCTATTTCTTTGAGCTTTAATCTTAACGCGGAGTTTGCAGAAACACCACCAGCAATAGCAATCGAAGTGATGTTATATAGTTGAGCCGCTTTAACCAATTTGTTAAAGAGTACTTTGACGAGATGTTTTTGCCATGAAGCACAAATGTCTGAGAGGTTTTCTGAAATAAAATTAGAATTCTCTTGGCAACCTTTTTGAATAAAATATAAAAACTGTGTTTTTAACCCAGAGAAACTATAATTTAAACCTTTCACAGCAGGCTCAGAAAATTCAAATCGATCGGAATTACCATCTGCTGCTAACTGGTCAATTATTGGCCCGCCTGGGTATTTAAGCCCAAGAACTTTGGCAGACTTGTCAAAAGCTTCACCTACAGCATCATCCAATGTTTCTCCGATCACCTCCATCTCCAGATAGTCCTTAACTAAAACAAGCTGTGTATGACCTCCTGAAACAGTGAGACAAATAAAAGGGAATTCAGGAGGATCGATGTCTAATGACGGTTTTTTAATAAAATGGGCCAAAACATGTGCCATCATGTGATTCACTTCAATTAGGGGGATTCCTAACGACATGGCCAAACTTTTTGAAAAGGAAGTACCCACAAGTAAAGAACCGAGTAAACCCGGACCACGCGTGAAACCAATTGCACTTAATTCATTTTTAGAAATGCCTGCAGATTTCAAGGCTTCTGCAACAACGGGTAAAATATTCTTCTGATGTGCTCTGGAGGCGAGCTCAGGCACTACGCCACCGTATTGCTCATGAATTATTTGACTGGCAATAATATTAGATAATACTTCTCCGTTTTTAGTGATAGACGCAGAGGTATCGTCACAAGACGATTCAATACCAAGAATGATTATATCTTTGCTAGGATTTACCATTATAAATAAGTGGCCAAAGTTATCAAAAAACGCTGGAAAATACTCCGACTTTGCATTAGTCTTCTTTTGGAGTTAGGGATTTTAGTAGCATTCATATTTGCCTTTGGGATTCGAACAAGCTATGTCCAAACAAAAGTTTCTCAAAGTATTGCATCCTACCTTTCTAAGGAGCTAAATGTGCAGATTTCTATAAAGCATGTTGAAATAGAAAACATCAATCGATTTTTGCTTAAAGAGATTTATCTTGAAGATAAAAAGGGAGATACATTGCTTTTTGTGAAAAGACTAAAATTAGATTTAGATGTTTTTGATTTAGAAAATAGAATCATTGAAATTGGAAAAATTGAAATCGAAAATGCTTTGTTTACGATGGTGAAATATCCGGGGGAGGAAGAGTTTAGCTACGTATTTCTTGTAGACTATTTCGGACCTAATAGCTCTAAAAAATCTGCACCCTATGAATTAAATATTGAAGAAGTAGAAATTACGAATTCGTCTTTTAGATTAACGGATCTCAACAAAAATCAAAAATCTTTTGGGATTGATTATTCAAATTTAGATTTAACACAAATTGAAGCTTCCATAAAAAACTTTAGTAACAAGGATAATTTTTCTGCTCAGATTGATCAGTTAGCATTTTTTGAGCAATCAGGGTTCAAGGTAAGGCATATGCAGGCCCTCGCAGCATACTCGAATAGTCAGGTCTTACTTGAAAATTTAAATTTAAATACGAATGCTTCTGAAATTAATGCGAATCAACTGTCTTTGAACTACACAGATCCGACACAATTTAAAAAATTCTTAAAGCATGTTAATCTATCTGCAGATTTTGAAAAAAGTGTTATCGAGACAAAAGACTTGGCGTATTTCGTGTCATTTTTTGAGGGAATACAGGAACCACTTGATTTTCAAGGTAAAGTTGCAGGTACCATTAGTGATTTGACTGTAAATGATCTAAAACTTGGTTTTGGTCAGTCTTCAAAGATTAGCGGAAGTTTGGCTCTAAAAGGGTTGCCAGATATTAATTCGGCTTATTTGAATGCTGATTTGGATGAGATTAACTTGACTATTAATGACATTCGAAAATTAAAAAACATTCCATTTAAGGATAATGTTCCTGTTGATGTTTCGTCTGAATTATCCAAAATACAATTTGTCAATGGCAAAGCTTCTTTTAACGGAACTCTAGAAGAATTTAATTTAGCAAGCAGCCTTAGCTCTGGTGTCGGTAAATTACAAACGAATTTGGAAGTGAATTACGATTCCATTTCTAAAGGATATAATTATTTCGGAAAAATTGAATCTGACAAGTTTGATGTGGGGTTAGTTGCTGGCGTTCAGAATTTAGGCAAAATTTCTACCAGCTTAGCTTTCAATTCAAATACCAACGAGCCATTTAGCTTTAATTCATTTGCTTCAGATTTTACTGCAAATTTTCGGGAGTTTGAATTTATGGGGTACTTATATAAGAATATTGAGATGATTGGTACGCTTACTTCGAAAAGTTTTGATGGAACATTATCCGTCGAAGATGAGAACATTGATTTACTCTTTGATGGAATGGTAGATTTCGGATCTATTTTACCAAGGTATAATTTTACTGCAGCCATTCGAAAAGCGCATCTTTTTGATTTGAACATTGAAAAATCAGATAAGACCCAAATAATATGTTCTACTATAGAAGTTGATGGAATAGGATCGAATGCTGATAATTTTAACGGTTCTATTATAGCAAAAGACCTGTCTTATTATCTACGTGGTAAAGATTACTTTTTTGACTCCATCAATTTAGTTTCTACTTTGGATTCTGGAAGTCATGCACTTTCAGTTTACAGTAATTTTATAGATCTTTTTATTGATGGGAGTTTTAGTATTCAGGAGCTTCCGGCTGCTTTTTATTCTCTTGCTCAGTCTATTTTACCTTCCATTTTTAAATCTAATGAAGCTATCCTTTTGAATAAGGAAGATTTTTCATTTTTTGTTGATGTTAAAGATCTAACCATTATCACAGAATTGTTCGTAAAGGATTTGCAAGTAGCTCCAAATACGCAACTAAACGGAAGTTATCAAACAGGAATGCAGGATTTGAATCTGTTTATTAATTCTAAGTGGTTAAAATACAAGGACTATCAATTGATTGATGCACACATGGAAATTGATAAGTTTTCAAGTATGTATGAGTTCACTATTAAATCGGACAGATTATACATCAATGACAGTGTCTATTTAGATGATTTTAGTCTTATTACAGGCTTGTTTGAAGATAATATCGATGCCAATTTGTCTTGGCAGAATGTAGACAGCTCAAGTTCGGGAAATGTTGAAATGGACGGATACTGGATGGCCAGAGATCAATTCCATCTGAGTATGGAGCCGTCGATTATTTACATAGGAGATGAGCTTTGGAATATCAATGAAGATGCAGAAATTATAATTGATTCGACAGCTATATTTCTTTCTAACATTAGAGCAATTAATGGTGACCAAATTATTGATATTAATGGAGTAATCGCAGAGGATCCAACCAAAAGACTAGAATATGTTTTTAGCCAATTTGAATTGTCAAATCTGAATGCACTTTTAACGGGAAATACGGTGCTTTTAGATGGACAAATATCTGCTAACGGAAATCTAAGGGACTTTTATGGACATCCTGTTTTTCAATTAGAATATGACATCAATGAATGTAACCTAAATGGAAAACTATTGGGTGATGTCTGGGGAACAGTTAAACCACATTGGCAAAATGTTTCAGTAAAAAATAAAATGGATCGATCAGTTTTACAAGAAAAGATAATAGGATTCGATATCATTGGGAATGTAGTTAAAGAAGGAAATTACCAGTTTGATTATCTCGGAAAGTACTTTTTAGATGATCGTTTATCTCCACTTGATTTTGTGTTTAATTTGAACGATATGAATTTAGATGTTGCCAATGGTTTCATTCCGAACGGGGTTTCAGATGTACGCGGAAGAATGGATGGAAATATTCGCATGACTGGCAGTCCAGATAGTGTTTTATTTGATGGGTTTGTTGTGCTTAAAGATGCTGGAGCACACATCGACTTACTCAACACAGATTATACGCTAACAGGTAAAGTTAGCATCGAAAATGATGGATTTTACATGTCCGGAATTTCAGTCAAAGATAAATTTGAGAAAACAGCAACCTTATGGGATGGTTCGTTTTATCACATTAATTTTAAGGAATATTCATACAACTTTCAAATGGGTCTAACAGAACCATTTTTAGTAATGAATACTACAAAACAAATGAGCTCTTTGTACTATGGAGATGCTTATATTACTGGAGATGTGGCCATTTCTTATGACAAGTATAATGAATTGGAAATCCAAGTTGCAGCAAGATCAGAAAAGGGTACTAATGTGGTATTGCCTTTAGATGGTGCAGATGAGGTGGTATTACCCAGTTTCATCAGCTTTAAGGATAGAAGCAACCCAAACGAGATAGAAGACACCGAATTAGACCTCAGTGGCATTAAAATGAATTTTGACATGGAATTAACACCTGAAGCACAGATCAGTATAGTATTTGATGAAGTTGTTGGAGATGTAATGTCAGGGAATGGTGCTGGAAATATAAATATGGAGATTGATGAATTTGAGCAGTTTGGCATGTATGGATTCTATGAAGTGAATGAGGGCAACTATTTATTCACGATGTTCGATTTTATAAAGAAACCCTTTTCGGTAAGAAAAGGCGGCACAATCAGCTGGTATGGAGACCCTTACAATGCGGATATTAATTTAGCTGCTGCATACCAAACAAAAGCATCTTTGTATGATATTATGCCCGTAAATGAACGTGAACAATACAAAACAAATACGGAAGTCAATTGCCTTATAAAATTGAGTGATAACTTATTTAATCCGGATTTGAAGTTTGAAATTGAATTACCTCGATCAGATGATAATGCAAGAGCGGTTTTAAGGAATGTAATTAGCTCCGATGAAGAATTGAATAAACAAGTATTTTCATTAATGGTATTAAATAAATTTTTACCTCGGACAAATGCAATATCAAGTGCAAGCAGCAGTGCGTTAAATGCTGGTGTAGGAGCGACAACCTCCGATTTGTTGAGTAGCCAGATTGGTAACTGGTTGAATGGATTGTCAGATGATATTGAGATCGGCGTAAATGCCAAATTTGGTGATAAGGTTGGTGAGGATGAGGTGGCAGTTGCTATGTCTAAAGCTTTTTTAAACGATCGGCTAGAAATTTCTGGAAACTTTGGCGTTGTAAAAGGCGAAAATGCCGAAAGCCAAGAAAGTAGATTGGTCGGCGATGTAAATGTTGAATATAAATTAAATGACAATGGGAATCTGCGAGTAAGGGCTTTCAATGCAGCCAATAAGTATGATTTTATTAACAATACGCAAAGTTCTACTCAAGGCGTAGGGATTTATTACAAAGAGAATTTTGAAAATTGGTGGGAATTAAAACAGAAGCTAGGAAACTTGTTTCGTCCAGAAAGTTCGGATGTTTTACACTACAAAGGAGTGGGTAGAAGGCGTGATCCGGATTATAAACTGGGCTCACCTTTTTAGGTTACTACCTTTCCGTTTAAAATCGTGGTTTCAATAACGTTTTGACCAAAGGAATAGGGTAAAAAAGAATATGAAGGTATGTTTTTTGTAATAAATACATTGCCTTTTTTTCCTATTGCAATTGACCCCATTTCTTCACTTAATTCCATGGCATAAGCAGTGTTAATGGTGGCAGCATTAATGGCTTGTTCTGGCGATAGTCCCATTTTTATACAGCCTAGAGAAACTACGAAATTCATATTTCCAGAAGGTGTAGAGCCTGGATTGTAATCGGAGGCTAGTGCCAATGGAAGTCCTGCTTCAATAATTTCTTTTGCTGGAGCATAGGGTATACCCAAGAAAAAAGAACAGGAGGGAAGCGCTGTAGGCATCGTGTCTGTACCTTTTAAAATGGCAATATCTTCAGGCCTCATTACCTCGAGGTGATCAACAGAAAGTGCGTTGTGCTCAACACCGACTTGAACTCCACCTATGGCATTGAATTGATTCACATGAATTTTTGGGATTAGACCAATTTTTTTCCCTTCACTTAAAATCAAATTAGTTTCATCGGGAGTATAGTAGTTCTTTTCACAAAAAACATCAATGTAATCGGCCAAATTTTCTTTCTGAATAGCAGGTAACATTTCGTTTATAATCAGGTCAATGTATTCTTTGCGATTATTCTTGAACTCTTCAGGTATGGCATGAGCACCCAGAAAAGTGGCTTTAATAGTTACTGGAGAATTGTCTTTTAGTTTTTTAATTACTCTAAGCATTTTTAGTTCTGCCGATACAGAAAGACCATATCCACTTTTAATTTCAATAGCTCCGGTTCCTAGAGCCATCACTTCTTTTAATCGACTTTGTGCGGATTCATAAAGTGATTCTTCATCCATTTGCTCAAGCTTTCGAGCAGAATTTAATATACCGCCTCCTCTAAGAGCGATGTCTTCATAGGTTAATCCCTTAATTCTGTCTACAAATTCACCCTCTCGACTTGCGGCAAATACGAGGTGACTGTGCGAATCACACCACGATGGAAAAACCATTTTACCAGTAGCATCGATTACATCAGAACCCGACCAGCTGGTAGCGTTAGGTGCATCTTTCATTTTCCCAAAGGATGCGATTGCTCCATCCCTAATTTCCAAATAAGCATTCTGAACCGTATTTAGTTGATTCATTTCTGTGCCATTTCGTCTAGAAACAGGGTTAATTTCTACTTGAACCAGCTCTTTGATATTTGTAATTAATAGATTCATATTTAGAAAGGTCTTAAATGATTTTGTAAAGTTCGAAGGTAAAGTATTAAAGAAAAACTTACAACGGTAATAATAATTAGAATAGGTGTTTGGTGGTGTTAATCGTTAACTGTTGAATCTGAATTGTTTTGAAATATTACAGTTTGGGTATCTTTAAACCTGCTGTTACCCAAAAAACGATTGAACGAATTAATAAAATGCGTGTACATTATCCTGAAAACAAATTTGCAATGAGATTAAAGTGGTATTTATTGGCCGTATTATTAATTCTAGGCTCGGCCTTTCAGCCTTTTGCTCAGACTGAAAAAGATCTGCTTAAAAAATCGAAGTTGAATAATCTTTCGGAATCGAATAAGTCAAATTTAAAAAGTGATGATAAGCTATACAGCCAGGAATCACAGCGTTTACGAGCTAAATCTTTTCATGCAGACTTTACGAAAGCTCGCCAATCCGGAATGGATGTTGAAACAAAATTGATTTCTAAATCCGGACAAGAGAAAATGAATACGATTCTTGTTAAAATGGCGAAGGAAGTTCCACTATCAGAAGAATACCACTATGCGAATTATGTTAATAGTAATTACGCTACTTCTGAAATTTCAGAATTAGACAAAGCATACCAGGTAGCCGACGATAAATCGATTTATTATGACGATTATATTGCTCACTTTGAATTGGTCGGGAATAAATCCAAGAAATCTGAATTCTGTCATTTGTTGAATAAATCAGGGATAGTTTCGGAAGGAGTTTTAGCTTATAACTACAATGTACTCATGTCTATCGAAGAGAACGGAATATTGTTCGTTAATGGATCAGACGATACCTACCCAATTTGGATTCACCAGCAAAACAAGATAAGAACAGATATTACGATTTTGAATACAGACCTGCTCGGCGACGATTCGTATCGAAAAAAGAAAATGTTGGAACTAGGTATCACAGAGGAATTAAATTACAATGCAGATCGAAAAGCTTATATGAAGTCCATTGCTAAAAACAATCCTCAAAAACCCATTTATTTTGGGCTAACAGTAAGTCCTGCTTTAATCAAAGAAATCAAAGCTGAATTGTACTTAACAGGACTTGCGCTCAAATACAGCCGAAGCACCATAGAGAACATACCTATTCTCCAAGGAAATTGGGAAAATAAATTTAATACGCTGTCTTTAAATAAGGAACATACTAATTCAACCGTTCGAAAAATGAACATGAATTATATGCTCCCTTTGCTTTTACTCTCAGAAACTTATAATTCCCAGGGGAACGAAAAGCAGGCTGTTTTGTGCAATAATTTAGCGATAAACCTGGCTAAAGAGGGAGGGAAAGAAAAAGTAATAAAGCAATATTTAGATAAACGGGAGTAGCTGAACTATCCCTGAATGAGTACTACGCGAGCAAACTATATAGAATTAGATGACGAACTTTTAATGGTAAAAGTGTCGGATGGAGATAGTGCGGCTTTTAGTGAGATATATGACCGCTATTCTACGCCTTTAATCAATTATTTCTATCGGATGCTATGGAGAGATAGAGAAAGAGCAGAAGATTTTATGCAGGAACTCTTTACAAAATTGATACATAAGCCGCACCTCTACAACCCAGATAGAAGATTTAAAACTTGGATGTATAGTATCGCGAATAATATGTGTAAAAATGAATATCGACGAATGGAGGTGCGAAAAAATACAAGTAGTGGATTAGCAGACCGGGAAGACATAATGGATCGAGGAGTTTTGTCGGATAAGCTTACAGATATGGAATTATTTAGGGAGAAATTGGATAATGAGCTAATGGAATTGAGCGAAAATCATAAACTCGTTTTCGAGTTGAGGTTTAGAGAAGAATTAAGTATCAAAGAAATCGCGGATATTCTCGAATGTTCTGAGGGAACGGTTAAATCCAGGTTGTTTTATACGATTAAAAATTTATCAGGAAAGCTCCAAGCTTATAATCCAAAATTGATTGCATTGGGATTTCTAACCGTGTCTGAAATAATCATTCAAACATTAAACTTTTAATATGAATCAAGATTCTAAATATCAACCTGAGGACATAGAGTTTATTTTGTTGAATTGTGATTACGAAGATCTCGATACCGAGCAGATGGCATTTGTTTCTGAAATGATTGAATCGAAAGAGGAGTACATGCTCATGAGAAGGACCTTGATTAATATTGCTGAAGTTGCTCCAAATAAAGTAGATATTGTGCCACCTTTTTCTATCAAAAATAAGTTAATGTCTGAATTTGAACGTGGAGGTTCAAGACGACTAACCTGGTGGCCTAATTTTGTTGGAACCTTGTTCCCGAGAGAAAAAAGATTTACTGCTAAACCAGGAATTCAAATGGCGTTTACCATATCTGTATTAGTGCTAATTATTGTTGTGATTCCCTGGAAAGAATTAAATCAAGAGCAGTCAAATTTAGCGCTTCAAGAAATTGATTTGGAGGAAAAAGAACCCTCGTTAGAACCTGCTGAAGCTATTTTAGAAAAAAGTAAGGAAGAATTGATGTCTAACGAAAATAATCTTTGGACAGTTCAGGATTCAATAGCGACATTTAGGAGTACTAGTGATTTAAATCAGCAACATTTAAATTCTGTTATAAGTGATGAATTAGCTGATTCTGAAGAAGAAAACGTGCATGTGTTTGAAACATCAGGAGAGATCTTGGATGGAATTATTTTGAAAGATGAAGTGCCTATCGTTTACAAGAAGCGTAGCCCGTCACTGAAAGGGGAATTAGCTAATCCAGACAATAAAAAAGAAGCATCCGTTATGGACGATGCTGAAGAACGGAATTCATTTGGGGGTCAAATAAGCACAGACAATGAAGCTAATGATGATCGAGTAGGTTTGACAATAGGTGCGAATGAAAATCTTGAAAAAGCGTTCGAAAATTCAAATTTATCAGGTGCGTCAATATCCCCAGCAATTTCAGAGGATGTAATATTATCGGAAAGTGTAAGTCTTAGTAATTCAAACAAAGAACGAAAGTCTTCTGTTAGGTCTCGGTCTCTTAAAGCAGATAAAGAACTCATTGAGCTTTTATTTACGGCGATGTAGCAGGAGTCGATAAATTACGATTCAGCATAAAGCGAATGCAATTGTTTCCAATATTATTTTCGATTGATTATATTTAATCATGTTCAAAAATTGGAATATAAAGGATAAGTTGATTGAAGAACGGAGAAAACTGGCTACTTCGTATGACCCTGTTAAAATTGCTAAAGCCATTTACATTGAGCAAGAATATGAAGATCATAGAATTCAAAAAGCTTTGAATAGTTTTGGTAATGATTTTCATGATGTTGATGAATCATCTTTAGATAGTAGTCGAATTTACACCCTCAATGAGATTAAAAAAATTGCGATTAATTATAGGTTAAGGTTTTTGCCGTCCAAATATTTCATTGGAGAAATTCCATATCCAGCCATAATGGAAATTAAAGAGTTGAATAAATTAAATGGAACTAATGTGAGTAAATTTAGAATATTAGCGCCAGCACGCCGATTTGAGTTAGAAGATGAAAATGCAGATCCTCTTTTGTTTACGCCCCTTCTAAATGGAAAGTATTATCTGCTTCACCAATGGGGCAATGATTTGGCGTGGTATAAAAAAGTGTTGTTTTTTCCCTTAAGATCTTTTAAGCACATGGTTTGTTTTGCATTAATGATTGCATTTATCGTGGCACTTGTAACGCCTGGGGCTGTTATTATGAGGTCGAGTAGAGCTCTGGTTGATTATTTTGATTACTATCGAATTGCTTTCTTTTTCTTTATGAGTATTGCCTTTTGTGCAATAACTGTTTTTAGCGCCTTCGTTTTTAGACTGTTTCCGAGTGATTTTGTGTGGAAAAAGAAAACTTTTTAATAACTGTTTATGTAAGCGCTAAGCGCTAGACTTCACTGTCCTTTCGTCAGCAATTTATCTTGTACTCATTGTGTGCTGTGTCATGATTTACGATGTTTTCGACATTTTGTCACAATATTGCCCTTGGCACATGCTTTGAGTAGCAAGAAATAATTCGAAGAAATTATAACTAACATAAATTACTATAATCATGCAAACAGGTCAGATAAACGTTCAGACTGAGAACATTTTTCCGATTATTAAAAAATTCTTGTATTCAGATACAGAAATTTTTGTTCGAGAATTGGTGTCGAATGCGGTTGACGCAACACAGAAGATAAAAACACTTTCGTCTTTAGGTGAATACAAAGGAGATCTTGGAAATCTTCAGGTGGAAGTATTACTTGATAAAGAGGCAAAAACACTTACCATAAGAGATAGAGGTATCGGAATGACAGCGGATGAGGTTGATAAGTACATCAATCAAATTGCGTTTTCAGGAGCGGAAGAATTTGTTGAAAAATACAAAGATAAAGCGGAAGCGATCATTGGTCATTTCGGATTAGGATTTTATTCCTCCTTTATGGTTTCAGACAAAGTAAACATCATCACTAAATCATATCAAAAAGATGCCAAAGCAGTAAAATGGGAGTCAAATGGCACTCCTGAATTTACGATAGAAGAGATTGAAAAGGAAGAGAGAGGAACGGACATCGTATTGCACATTGCAGAAGATTCTGTTGAATTTCTTGAAGATGCTCGAATCAGTGGTATATTAAAGAAATACTGTAAGTTTTTACCTCACCCAATCATTTTTGGCGAAAGATCAAATTGGATTGAAGATCCGGAAGGAGAAAAAGACGAAGAAGGAAATGTTAAAAAGGTGGAAGAAAAGGTTCCAGACCAGATTAACAATACTGCTCCAACTTGGGTAAAGAAACCATCTGATTTAAGCGATGAAGACTATAAGGATTTTTACAATGAATTGTATCCATTTACGGAAGAACCCTTATTTAATATTCATTTGAATGTCGATTACCCATTTAATCTGACGGGTGTATTGTATTTTCCACGGCTGAAGAACAACGTTGAAGTACAAAAAAATAAGATTCAATTGTATTCGAATCAAGTCTTTATTACGGATTCAGTTGAAAATATTGTACCTGATTTTTTAACTCTATTACATGGTGTCATTGATTCTCCGGACATTCCATTAAATGTTTCAAGATCTTACCTGCAGAGTGACAGCAATGTGAAGAAGATTTCTAATCACATCACCAAGAAAGTGGCTGACAAACTAAGCGCGATGTTTAAAGATGATCGTGATGATTTTCAAAATAAATGGGATGACATCAAGGTTTTCATACAATATGGGATGTTGAGTGAGGATAAATTTTATGATAAAGCACAGAAATTTAACTTGTTTAAAACCACTGATGGAGATTATTTCACAACGGAAGAATTTAAAGAAAAAATCAGTGCGGCTCAAACGGATAAGGATGATAAACTGGTTATTTTGTATGCCACTGACGTAGATGAGCAGCATGCATTTATTGCCACTGCTAAAGAAAGAGGTTATACTGTTGCGGTGATGGATAGTCCGTTAGATGTACACGTAATTTCTATGTTGGAGCAAAAGTTAGACAAAACAACTTTTGCTCGGGTAGATGCCGATACTATTGATAAGTTAATTCAAAAAGAGGAAGAGCAACCATCGAAATTGACAAAAGAAGATGAAGAAAAACTTAAACCTGTTTTTGAAGGCCTGGTTAGTAAAGATAAATTTGTAGTGCAGTTTGAAAGCATGAGTGAAACTGATGTTCCTATGATGATTACGCAAAGTGAATTTATGCGACGAATGAAGGAACAACAAGCCATGGGAGGTGGCGGAATGAACTTTATGGGCAATATGCCTGAAATGTTCAATCTGGTAGTAAATGCCAATCATCCTTTAACTTCTCAGATTCTTGGAGAAAAGAGTAAAAAGGCGCAAAAGAATTTAGCTAAACAAGCCACAGATTTAGCACTTTTGGCCCAAGGGATGCTAAAAGGGGAAGAACTTACTGCGTTCATTAAACGCAGTGTTGGTTTACTATCACCAGAAAAATAGATTTGCAATAAATTAGAATGAGGCCCAAAGTAACTGCAAAGTTTCTTTGGGCTTTTTTGTTTATGGCACTAAGTGCTTAAATTAAAGTACATTATAAGATTTTGTTCTCCTTAATATTAGAGTTCTGGTCATAAATGGCTAATGATTCATCGATAATTTGATTCAATTAGTATAAAATACTGTAATTCATTGGTTTGTAGAACTTTAAAGAAGTAGCTTTGAAATAACAAAATAATTTTACCTTTTTACTACTTATTATATATACAATGCTTACTATAACTCGAAATGCACTTAGTTTAATCGTATTTAGTCTTCTTTATTCAAGTTTCTTTGCTCATGATACTAGAAACGACAATTTAGAACGTCTTTTTGCAGAATATCCTGAGAACAAAATTGTTATTGATGCTTTTTCTCCTGGTCTTAATTACCAGTATGACATTGGTGAGAAGGACGAATTTTATCATAAAAGTGAGTCTTTTTTAGTGTTTGACAAGATAATTATTGAGCCTGCGCAAAAAATGTTCGGTAACAAATTAGGTCTGAAATTTTCTTTTCTTGATCGAGCCGGTAATAAAATTGTTGCAGATAATACGGACATATTCAAGCTGACGCCTGGATTCGATTGTTCCGGAGAT